>JALYHX010000797.1 GCA_030776305.1 Myxococcota bacterium | reverse complement strand
GACGATGGCCGTGAAGACCCCCAAGACGCGGGCGACCCGCGCGAGCGAAGACCCGCGCGTCACGAAGCTCATGACTGCAATCAAGGCCGACTCCAAGCTCGCTCCGAGCGTCGAGACGTTCGAGGCGAACGCGAAGGCTGCGGGTGGCAGGAAGTTCGGGTCGAACGGGCTTAAGGTGAACGGGAAGCTCTTCGCGCTCTTCATGCGAGGCACCCTGGTCGTGAAGCTGCCCAAGGACCGCGTGGTGAAAGCTATCGGCCATAACAGCGCGATGAAAGACGTGAAGCCAGCACGGCGGACGGCGCGATGTTCGATGCTGGCTGGAGCGGATCGGATGCGCGAGCGACGTGCTCCCCCGACCTCGACCGCTGGGTCGTCACCTCTCAGTTGAGACAGCAGAACTCATCGGAGTAAGCGCACGCATCGGGCGGCCCCATTCCGTTGCAGGTGGTATTCGACTTGAACGCGCAGCGCCCGCCTGCGTCGGTGCAGACTGGGAGCGTGTCGGCGGGAGGCGGCCCGCAGAAGGCCGCCTGGCATTTGCCGCCGCGGCAGAGTGCTCCGCTTTCGCAGGGGCAGCCGCAACCCGAGCCCGCGGAGCGGCTGGCAAACGCTCGCGAGAAGGCCGCCTGATATTGAGGCTCAGCGAGCTTGTTGATCGCCTCCGTGGTGCAGCCGTCGCACGCGAAGGCTGGGCACGAGGCCACTTGGCCCACCGCAACGCAATCGGTATCGACGACGCAGGACTGATCGTAGTCCGAGGCGAGGACGATGCTGCAGGGGCCAGCGTCGACGTTGGTCGCGGCGTCACTACCATCGCGGCCGTACGGCACGGTGCATGTTGGATCCATGTAGTGCCCGACTGGACTCGGACATTGCACGTCCCCTGCCGCGGGTGGGGTACAGCCCCACGCGCCCGACGCGCAGCGGCAGAACGATTCGGTGAGCGTGTACACCCCCTGTCCGCACTGAACGCAAACCGTCGGCGGCCCCGGACAGACTGTGCCCTCTGGATAGGGAGAACAGGCCGCGCCCGTGAGCCGAGGCAGCCGGGGCCCAGCGCGGTTGAGTCCGGCCCCGCTTCGAGGCCAACTGTGGTCCCCCCGCTCCCGCCCGCGCGATTCTCAGCGACGTTGCCCTGGCAGCCCAATGCAAAAAGGCTGCACACTGCGAGGACAGTCACGCGGCACCCGGCCCGCCCCGCCACGTTCGGAACGCGGGAGGATCGCGGCATCTGAGGTTGAACGCGGGCGCACGTCATGACTGCGTGTCCGGTCCGACGCCCAGGATGGCGCCAAGCGTCGTCGGAGCCACCGCGAGGGGATCGCAGGCCCGGACGACGCGGCCGCGGGACCGCCATCCCTACCGCTCGACGATGAGCAGCCCATCAGGACGACGGCGACGACCACGCCGCCCTGGCGCAGTCGTCGACTCGCTTGCGAGGCGAATCGAATCATCGCTTCATCCGCGCGATGAGGTTTTCGAGCGCTGTACGCATCCGGCTCGGGGATGCGTGAAGGCGCGGGCCATGGCCGGGCAACACCCATTCGAAGTCGTAGTCCAGGAGTCGTTCCATCGAGCGCGTCTGCTCGCTCCACGAGTGCCAGCAGACGCCGCTCGATGCATCGAGGCCGTCGCCGTCGCCCCACAAGTGATCGCCGGTGAAGAGGATCTTCTCGCGGAAGAGCAGGGCCATGCTCCCGCGCGTGTGGCCGGGGAGCGGGATGGCGAGGAGGTCGGGAGCAAGCGGCACCGGCGCGTCGCCCTCGAGAAGGCGCTCGACGTCGCGCGTACCTTGGCCAATGTCGGCTGCGTGCATCACGCGCCCGCAGCCGAAGCGTCGTGCGTACTTCTCATGGTCGGCGACGTCGTCGCGATGGGTGAGGAACATGGTGGCGATGCCGCCGAGGGCCACGATGCGCTCCATGAGCGGCCGAGCCGCGCGCGGCGAATCCACGAGCACGTTGCCGCGGTCGCGGCGCACCAGGTAGCTCGACGCGCCATAGGAGGTCTCGGAGGCATATCCACAGTAGAGGACGTCCTCGGTGATCGCCTCGGGCAAGGCTTTGATGGCCTCGCGGAGGTCGACCTTGTCCGACGTGCCGATCGCGCTCGTTGGACACGACACGATGGCCATGCGGGCGCGCAATTCCTGCTCGCGTGTGCCCGGCTGATGCCGGACGATGGACAGTCCGCGCCGAGCGGAGCGCGCGAAGACCTGCGGAGCAAGGATGCGGCAGGTTTTGCAGTCGATGCACGAATCGTCGACGAAATAGTCCCCGGGAGAGTTCTCGGGGAGACGAGCCGAGAGGCGGGCCACGAAGCGGGATAGCACAATTGGGAGGGACCCCTGAGGCGCGCGCCACGGGCGGATCAAGCCTTGCCTGGGCAACCTCGTCGTCTGATTCGGGGTGAAATCATCCGTTCAGACCATGACCAGCGTGTCGAGGTTGGCACACACATTGGCCCATGGCCCCGCTTCCGGTCGTCGGAAGGTGGCGTTCTCTAC
>JALYHX010000796.1 GCA_030776305.1 Myxococcota bacterium | reverse complement strand
GCTACTGGTCTCCGACGACGGCGGCAACCGCTTTGCGCTCGTTGGCGGACCGATCGCCGAGGGGGTCGTGGCCACCGATGCTGTCTTCGGATCTGGGCGACTCTGGGTGCGCACTCGAACGGGAGGGTTGGTGGTGGATCACACGAACGGGCATTCCGGTCCGTCCGACCACGACACCGGACGTGCGAGCGACATTCCGGCCATCGAGAGATGCCCGGTGCCTGGTGTCGCTGCAGCGTTGACTCGCGACGCGGCCTTCAACACCAGCGGCGTCGCGGTGCTCGTCGTGGACAACGGGGGGCAGCCGACAGCCGTGGTCCATGCCGCGCCGAGTGGATCGACCCGGCGCGAAGTGATTGAGGCGCCGGAAGCCAGATTTCCGGCGCTGCTCGCCGCGCATGGGGAGCAGATCGCCTATGCCGCACGGCGCGGAGGGGTCGTGCGGCGCTCGACTGACGGCACTTGGATGCCGTTCGCGTGGGAGGGTCGCGTCACGGCGATCGCGTTCGTTGACGAGAGGGGAACCCTCATCGCCAGTACGTACTCGGACGCAGACGACACGACCGCCTTGGTACGCCTCGACGCCACCGGAACTGCGACGGTTGTGGCACGCGTCGGCGCCGCTCGGGCCGACGCCGAGTCCGACGGCTGCGTCTTGGCGATCGCGCACGACGAAGCGCGAGGCGTGGTGTGGCTGGCGGGTGGTTTTGGCGTCGCCGCCTTCGCGACGGCGTGACCGTTCTCGGGGCCATGGGCATCCTTTGCTGAAACCAGTTCGGGGCTCGGGCGTAGAGCCGTGGATGAGTCTCTCTGCCGAGCTCCGTCTGGCTGACCTCGTAACGCTACTTGCCGTCCAACGGACGGGCACGATTTCTGGCGCGGCACGCGAGCTGCGAGTGACTCCGTCGCAAGTCAGCAAGGCCGTTTCCCGGCTGGAGAGACACTACGGCGTGCGCCTGCTCTCCCGCAGTGCACGCGGGGTCTCCCCGACTCCCGCTGCGCGTCGGATGCTACCGCGCATCGCGAGCGCGGTCGATGCGCTCCTCGCGACGAACGGCTGGCGCGACGAACAGGGCCCCGAGGTAGAGCTCGCCGTCGCCGGCCCGTCCTATCTCGTCTCGAACATCCTGCCGGCAATCGTCCTGCTCCTTTCGCGTGGGCGTGTGAGGGGACTCGAGCTCGCGCCAGCCGCCATTCGGGCGAACATCGCCGAGAATGTCTTCGATGTGGCGCTCGTGCCAGGCGGCATCCAGAACCATCCCGCCTCTTGGACGAGCGAGGCTGTCGGCGAAATCCGCAGCGGGTTGCTGGGCAATCCGTCCTTCGTGCAGCGCCTTGGACCGCTTCCCTTGACGATCGATCGTGTCCGCGGACTGCCATTCGTGGGTCCGACGACCGGAGGTGGGGACCGGTTCGTGGCAGTCAGCGACGACTGTCCGCTCTCGCGGGAGGAACGCGTCATCGCTCACGAAGCACAGATGATTGGCGCAGCGCTCGAACTGGCGGCGGGGACCGATCATCTCGTTTACGGCCCCCTTCTTTCGGCGCGACGATTTCTGGAGGCCGGTATCCTCGTCGAGGTCCCGGTCGCTGGCTGGAACGCACGCGAGCCTCTCTACCTGCTTTGCAACAGTGACCGGGTTTTGGCGCGGACCCACGACGCGGTCGTGCAGGCCATACAGCAAGTACTCGGGGTGTCCTGCGCGGCGTCACCGCGCCCTCTGGCGACCGTCCGTGATGGTACGCCGCCGAGCATCGTGACGCCGCCATCGGAGCGAAGCGCCGGGGCTCGCCCTGCTGCTTCCGAAGCTTTCGCGAGTACAGCTGGAGTGAGGTGAGGGAGAATTAGGCGCCGCCCCGGCGAGCAATCGCCGCCATCGCGCGGCGTGTGGCGTCCGGGGCGACCGGAGAGGACGGCGGATCGGACCCGTCCACGAGAATGATGAGGGCGCGGACCATCCGTCGCGCTTCTCGTTCGCCGTCCCCGTCCACCTGCGACAGGGCCACCGCAAGAAGTCGCCGCCACACCGCGAGCTCGGCGGGCGTCCGGCCATCGACGCCGTACCATCCCGCGAGCTCGCGCAGCGCCGGGATGTCGCGCTCCAAATTCGCATATTCGTCCAGATCCGCCTCGGCCTCCGCGTGCTGGCCCATTGCCCAGCGCGCGCGGGCGCGGCCTTCGAGCGCGGGGTGCAGCGATGGGACGTGAGCCAGTGCCGACGTGTAGACGCGTTCCGCCTCGCCAGGGTCGCCGAGCTTCATCCGCAATGCCCCGAGCCCCAGCCATGCATCGGCGTGCGTAGCTTCAACGGCCAACGCCTCCATGTAGCGGCGCACGGCAACGTCGTCTTCGTGTGCCGCCTCATGTGCGTGTGCCTGCCGCACCAACTCGCCAGCCGACGACGCATTTGCAGGGAGCGCCACCAGCCACGCGGCGATCACCGCGGCGACGGCCGCTCGACGCATGCTGAACGAACGAGACCGTGACGTCGAGGAGCGGGCCGGCCTCACCCCACCCCTTGTGCCTCCTCGATCGCCTCGCTCCGTCGCGGGCGCTTGTTCACCTCGAGGGTCGCCTTTCTCACGCGCACTGCTTCGGGGGTCACTTCGACGAGCTCGTCGGCGTCGACCCAGTCCATCGCAGTCTCGATCGTAAGCAGCCGCGGCGGCGCGAGTGCCACGTTCTCGTCCTTCCCGTGATTGCGCATGTTCGAGAGCTTCTTCTCTTTGATCACGTTGACGTCGGTATCGTTTGGCCGATTGTGCTCGCCCACGATCATCCCCTCGTACACGACGGCACCGGGCGCGACGAAAAATGTGCCACGCGGCTGAAGATGATTCAACGCATACGGCGTCGCCATCCCTGGACGATCGCAGACGATCGCACCGGCCGCCCGCTTGACCATCGGGCCGCCCCAAGGCTCCCACCCATCGAACATCGAGTTGAGAAGCGCCGTGCCGCGTGTCGCGGTGAGAACGTCTCCGCGGAAGCCGATCATCCCCCGGCTCGGAACGCGGTATTCGAGGCGCGCCCGCCCGAACCCGTGATTGGCCATTTTCAGCATGCGCCCGCGCCGCTCACCAAGACGTTCTGTCACGATGCCGATGAATTGCTCTGGGACGTCTACGACCAGGAGCTCCATCGGCTCGGACATGACGCCGTCTTCTACCTTGGTGACGACTTCTGGATTGCCGAGCTGCAGCTCATAACCCTCTCGGCGCATCGTCTCGACGAGGATTGCGAGCTGTAGCTCTCCGCGTCCGAGCACGAGGAAGGTATCCGGCGAATCAGTTTCCTCGACGCGAATGGCGAGATTCTTCGTCGTCTCGCGCATGAGCCGTTCGCGCAAGTGGCGGCTCGTCAGGAATTTCGTGGCTTTGCATTTGCCGGCAAGGGGCGAAGTGTTGACGCCCATGCGCATCTTGATGGTCGGCTGCTCGACGAGGATGCGCGGCAGCGCTCGATTCTCCCATCCCTGGTCTTGGTCGACGATCGTGTCCCCGACGTCGACCTCGTCGATTCCCGCAATGGCGACGATCTCACCTGCCGATGCCTCTTGCGCCGTCGCGCGCTTGAGGCCCTCGAATGTCGAAAGCGCCTTGACCGCTCGTCTTTCCCGGCGCCCGTCCTTGACGATGCCGATCGGCTGGTTGTGCCGCACGGTTCCACTTCCGATTCGTCCGATCGCCAGGCGACCGACGTAGTCGTCGTACTCGATGTTGCTGACGAGGATTTGTAGCGGCGCCGCCGCGTCGCCGGATGGAGCCGGGATCTTGGCGAGGATGGTCTCGAAAAGCGGCGCAAGCGTGGTCGACGTATCCTCCAGCGTTCGCTTGGCGACGCCTTCCCGTCCGACGGCGTACAGCAACGGGAAGTCGAGCTGAGCGTCCGACGCGTCGAGATCGCAGAAGAGATCGAAGATCTCCTCGTGTACTTCCTCGGGCCGTGCGTCCGAGCGGTCGATTTTGTTGATGACGACGACCACCGGATAGCCGAGCTCGAGGCACTTGCGCAGCACGAACCGGGTCTGGGGAAGCGGACCCTCCGCGGCGTCGACGAGAAGCAGTGCGCCGTCGGCCATGAGCATGATGCGTTCGACTTCTCCACCGAAGTCGGAATGACCGGGAGTATCGATGACGTTGATCTTCACGAGCGATCCATCCGCGGCGCGCCAGCGCATGCTCGTGTTCTTGGCGAGGATCGTGATGCCGCGCTCGCGTTCGAGGTCGTTCGAGTCCATCACCCGTTCTTGCAGCACCTCGTTCGCTCGAAAGGTTCCAGCCTGCCGCAGCATGTGGTCGACGAGGGTCGTCTTGCCATGGTCGACGTGGGCCACGATCGCGACGTTGCGCAGTGCGCGGATGGAGATGGGCGCGCCGGAAATGGTCATGCGGGGAACGCGCAGGCTTAGCGTCCGGCAGCATCCGCTGCAAGCTTTGGAGGAAAACAAGGCCGGTCAGCGGGCTCCGCCGACGCCGCCGACCGTAAGAATTCGACTCCAAAGAGACGACGCTCGGCTGCTACGAGCTCGCTGGCTTGTTTGCCGATGAGTCGATGCCCAACCGAGCACGCGCCTCTGCGAACGCATCCGTGACCGCGAAAGCGATGAGATCGCGCGCCGCCGGCGTCCGTGCGATCCACGCAGCCCGCTCCTTGGGATCGCGGGGCGCCCCCGGCGCACCACCCGCAAATGCGATTGCCTCGAGCGCGGCGTTGCAATCTCCGAGCGAAAGGAGTGCAACACGGTCGGCCCATGCCGTAACCTGCGCTCCGAGCGCCGCCGCTTGCGCGCCGATGGTGCC
Source organism: Myxococcota bacterium (assembly GCA_030776305.1). Taxonomy (GTDB): domain Bacteria; phylum Myxococcota_A; class Polyangia; order Polyangiales; family Polyangiaceae; genus Palsa-1150. Next base: position 1,439 of record JALYHX010000796.1, on the reverse strand, counting down.
AGCCGCTTCGAGAGCAATCGTCGCCAACTCGGGAGCAAGATTGCGAGGCATCAGCGCCTGAATGCGCCCGCCCGCCGCGTTTAGCTGTGCGGTGTTGACCCCCTGCGGTTGCCATTTTGGATTGAAGCATTTGAGCCACGCCGAGACGAGGACGGCCAGGTCGCCGGGGGCGGTACGAGCGAGGACGGACGCCCGCGCCTGCACGATCTTCAATGCTCGCAGGACGAGGAACGCTGCGTAGCGCTCGTCCCCAGGCATCGCGTCGCCAACCAAGATACTCGCGGGCGACGTTCCCACGGGGATGCACATCTGCCCCACGCTCGGCGACGCGAGGACGTGGACCGTCCCGAGTCCGATGGCCTGCGCGACCCCGGCCGAAAGGCGAGCGAGCGGAGACTCGGCCGCCAACGGGTGCGCCTTCAAGGCATGATGATCGAGTGAGGACGCCTGGTCCAGAGCGTCGCCGGTCTTCGCAAGTAGGGTGCGCAGGGCGGGGGTCAGCTCCTCGGGCGCGAGCAAATCGTCCAGGCTTGGATCAAAGGCGCGATGCCCGCCTCCGCCGATCTCGCCGGGTTGCCCCAAGAACGCCGCGAGCATGCCCTTCGTCACGCGCGCCGCGTCGGTTTTGCCTCGCAATTCGAATGCCGTGGCGAGCACATCGAACAATGCTGGCGAAATGCGTCCCGATACGAGCGCGCGGCGCGCATCGCCGGCGGCGCGGTCGAGAAGGATATTGAACGCAGGTGCTTGCTGATGGCGCGTGTAGAACTCCGCAAGGAACCGCAAAATGCCGATGTCTTGCGGGAACTCTCGTCGTGCGGTCTCCAGGGTTTGCTCAGCCCGGCGGTTGTCGTGAGCGGTTTGCTCGTAAATCGCGGCAAGGTCGAGAAGGCGCTTGCGCTTCTCCTCGGGAGTTTGCGACTTGGAGACGAGTTCTTGCTGTAGCTCGCTCGCGCGCGCGGAGTCATTTTGTCTTTTGTACACGTCGACCAATTTTTCGGTCGTCTGTGTGTCATCGGGCGCCCGCTTCAGCACTTCCTTCAGTGCCACCTCGGCACGTGACAGGTTGAGCAGGTGAACCGCGTACAACTCCCCGAGGCGCGAATAGACATTTCGTTGCTCGCGCGCGGTCGGCAGCAAGCGCGCGAGGCGGACCAGTGCTTGCTCGGCGGCTTCCCAGTCGCGCTGCGAGACGCACAAATCCGCAAACGCCGAGAGCGCGCCAGCATCCTCCGGCCGCTGCGCCAGGGCCGCCTCGAGGGCTCGGCGCGCCCCATCGATATCCCCAGCTTCGAGCAGCACGCTGCCGCGCTTCACTTCCATCGCGAGGCGTTCGTCCGGGTCGGTGATTCCGCTGATGCGTCGCTCGAGGACGCTGGCGAGCTCGGGCTGCATTTTGCGCGACGCGTAAAGACGCGACAGCCGGTCGAATACGTCCG
>JALYHX010000795.1 GCA_030776305.1 Myxococcota bacterium | reverse complement strand
GGGTCCAGCCGCGCGTCGACGGCCTTCACGAGTTCCGTCGTCGCGGTGGCGTCGAGCGGTCCGATCTCGAGGCGGATGAGGCGGTCTTCGCGGGCGAGTCCCCGGAGTAGTCCCTGCACGCGCGCGTTGGCGTCGATCTCGCCGGCACGCCCGGCGCATGCGATCAGGATGCGCGCGCCCGACAAGGAGCGCGCCACGTAGTGCAGCAGCGCGACGGAGGCTTCGTCGAACCATTGCACATCGTCGAGCGCGACGAGCAGCGGGACGCTCGTAGCACGCGACGCCAGCAGCTTGGTCACGGCATCGAACAGGCGGGTGCGATCGACATCGACGGATGCGCGGAGCTCGGGGAGCAACGGCGCGAGTCCCGAGCGTATCTCGTCGTCGATCGCGCCGAGGGGCGCCGACCGAAGGGCATCGATCCACGGGCCGTACGCCCGCACCATCTCCGCTTCGAAGGCGCGCCCCGAGAGCACTCCGCCACCTCGCCGAACGATCTGGTCGGCCGCTTCTTTGAGCAGTCGGCTCTTGCCGATGCCCGGCTCGCCGGTCAAGAGAAGGACGCGCGTCGACGATCCGGCAGCGACTTCGTCGGCGAGCCGCGCGATGGCCGTGCGTTCGGCGGTGCGGCCCACGATCGGCCCGCGCACGGTCGCCGGTGGCCCAGCCTCCGGCGGTGACGTTGATGCGGGCGCGCTCTGATTCACTTTCCCATGGCCGAGCGCCATGCGCGCGGCTTCTAGAGCCGCCGTAGGCCGCCGACCGAGCTGCGCTTCGAGCTGTCGGCGGCACGTCTCGTACTGCTTGAGCGCATCTCGCGTGCGCCCGAGACGTTCGAGCAGGCGCATCACCGCCATGTGACCCTCTTCGGTCAGAGGGTCGATGGCCACGCGAAGGCGGGCGTACGAGAGCGCCTCCTCGGGCTGGGCCTCGAGCCGCTCCGCAAGGGCAGCCAGGATCTCGATGCGCACGCGCCGCACCGCTTCCCGTTCGGCAATGCACCACTGGTGGTAGCGATAGCATCCAGGGAGGTCGAGACCCTCCAGCAGCTCGCCACGAAAGAGGCTGGCGGCCCGCCGCAGCGCGCCAACCGAGGCCGCAGCGAGGTGCTCCGTTTCGTGTCGTACCGCCGCGAGATCGAGCACGGCGCCTTCCAGTGCGAACGCGACGTGTTCGCGGTCCGCCGAGAGGCGGCGCACCTTCGGATCATCGAGCAGTGGACGCAACTTGGTGAGACTCCAGCGCAGCTCGGCGCGCGGGTCGTCCGGACCGTCCCAAAAAAGATCGCACAACCGCTGCCGCGCCTGTGGACGCGGGATCATGACCAGGTACCCGAGCAAGGCGCGCGTTTTCTTCGACGCCGGCAGCGCAAGCGACTCGCCTTGCCGCAGGAGCTCGAGCTCCCCCAGCACTCGAATCTCGAGCGGCGGGGCGGCGGAGTCGTTCACATGTGCTCGATGATGTTGTCCCCGAACCCCGAACACGTCACCTCGGTGGCGCCTTCCATGAGACGCGCGAAGTCATACGTAACGCGCTTGCTTGCGATCGCGCCGTTCATCCCTCGCACGACGCGATCCGCAGCCTCGTTCCAGCCCATGTGCCGGAGCATCATCTCGCCGCTCAAGATGACCGAGCCCGGGTTCACTTTGTCGAGATCAGCGTACTTGGGCGCCGTGCCGTGGGTCGCCTCGAAGATGGCGTGTCCGGTCATGTAATTGATGTTTCCGCCGGGGGCGATCCCGATGCCGCCAACCTGCGCTGCGAGCGCGTCGCTGAGGTAGTCGCCGTTCAAATTCAGCGTCGCAATAACGTCGAACTCTTTGGCACGAGTGAGCACCTGCTGAAGTGTGATGTCCGCGATGGCGTCCTTGATGAGGATCTTGCCCGCTTCGAGACTCGCCTTTTGCTCCGCGTTCGCCGCCTCTTCACCTCGCGACGCCTTGGTCTTTTCCCACTGGTCCCACGTGTACACGCGGTCGCCGAACTCCCGCTGCGCGAGCGCGTAGCCCCAACGCATGAACGCCCCCTCGGTGAACTTCATGATGTTTCCCTTGTGAACGAACGTGACGCTCTTGCGTCGAGCCTCGAGGGCGTACTTGATGGCTGCCCGCACGAGGCGTTCGGTGCCCTCGCGGCTCACCGGCTTGATGCCGATGCCCGCGGTCGCAGGGAAACGCACCTTCTTGAAGTCCTTGGGAAACTCTTTCTCGATGAACGCCAGGATCTTCTTCGCCCCCTCGCTCTCCGCCTCGAACTCGATCCCCGCGTAGATGTCTTCCGTATTTTCTCGGAAGATCACTGCGTCGACGTCCTGCGGTCGCTTGACCGGGCTGGGCACCCCTTGGTACCAGCGCACGGGGCGCAGGCAGACATAGAGGTCCAGCAATTGGCGTAAGGCGACGTTGAGCGACCGAATCCCTCCGCCGATCGGGGTCGTCAGGGGTCCCTTGATCCCTACGAGGTACGTTCGGAAAGCCTCGACCGTCTCGTCGGGCAGCCAGTTGTTGAACAGATTATAAGCTTTCTCGCCTGCATACACCTCGTACCAGGCAATCTTGCGCTTGCCGCCGTATGCTTTCTCTACGGCCGCGTCCAACACGCGGATGCTGGCGCGCCAGATGTCGCGACCCGTTCCGTCTCCTTCGATGAACGGGAGGATCGGGTGATCGGGGACGATGAGCTGCTGCCCGGCCCGCATCGTGATGGGCTGGCCGTGGGACGGTGGAGTGAAAGGCGACGGCATATTCAGCGAGTATCACGTGGGAATGCGTGCGGACAAGCCCGGTACGCCCGCGGCGCGGGTCACCCGCTCCGCGCGTCAAGCGCGACGCAGACCGTCGATCCCAGCGCGTATGCCCTGGTCGTCGAGACCGTCCGCCTGCCGTCGGATATCGAGGTAGAGAAGGACCGTGCCGATGATCGGTACCGGCAAGAGGAACATGAGCACGGCGTCCTGCACGAGGCTGTCGATGAAGAACGCAGTTCTGGGAATGATGAAGCCGGCCATCAGCGATGCCACGATGCGAATGCCAGCGAAGACGAGACAGACCACGGCCACCTGAAGGACGTTTGCCTTGACCAGGGCGACACTGCGCTTGAGGGCCGCGATCCCGCCCACGTTTTCGAGGAGTACGATCGGTGCGACGAATACGAACAGAAAGCCGACGACGAGCCCCGGAAGAATGAGAAAGCAAAGCCCGATGAGCACGAGAAAGAATGCGGGAATCCACGCGCTGACGAACTTGCCCAACCGCCGAATCAATAGCGCGTAAGCCTCGCCCGGTCCGATCTGACCTCCGGTCGCGAGATCGGCCACGACGATCGTCAGAGCCCCCGTGACGAGCGGGATCGCCATTCCATACATCAACGCGATACCGAGCAGCATCGCGAGAAAGCCGAGCAACCAGGCCATCAACCCGCCGACGGCCGCGGTTCCGGTCATCGCCAAGTTGCGCGAAAGGTCTTGCAGGTCTTTTTGTTCCTGCTGTCGCAGCTCCCGCAGCTTCTGTGGATCGCTCTGCGCCTCTTGCGACCGACGCTGCCACTGCGCGGCGGTTTGCTGTGAGAGCTGCGCGGTGTTGTTGGCAGCCAAGACGACGGCGGCGGTTGGCGCGAGGACGAGCGCCATTGCGGCTGACTTGGCGAGGGAGATGGGCACAATCAAGATCGCACAGGTGAGAAGCAACGTGACGATGTGCTTCTGATAAAGGTGGAAGGCCTCGGAGAGAATGGTCCCCACCGGCTTGCCCTGCCCGCCCATGGGCTGCATGCTGGAGGCCCCAGTTCCCACGTACTCGCGCGCAAGCGGCGCACCCATGCCCGGGGGTGGACCGTAAGCTGGTTGCGGCGGCGGGGCTTGTCCCTGCGGCGGTGCGTAACCAGGAGGGGTCTGCTGCCCATACGCTGGCTGTTGGCCGTACGCTGGCGGCTGCCAGTAGGGGGCAGGGGGCGGCGGCTCGAACGGCGGCGCGGGGGGTTGAGTGGCGGGCGCCGCCTGAAGGGGGCGGCCCGTGTTGGGACAGAACTTCGCGCTCGCCGGATGGAGCTGCCCGCAGTTCGGACACTGAGCCCCGCTCATGCCAGCATCCTACGCTCCCTTGCCCATCGCGTGGTAGCCCTTGTCGACGTGGATGACACAGCCGGTGATCCCACTCGCGAGCGGTGAGCAAAGGAACGCAGCCGCCGCCGCGACTTCGTGCGCAGAAAGCGCCTCGGGCAAAGGTGACGCTGCTTTTGCGTAGTCGACCATTTGCTCGATGAAGGGCTTTCCCCTGGTGCCGCCCTCGCTCGGAGCCTCTCTCCCGATCGCGCTGGCGGCACGCGACGCCAGGGGGCCTGCGCTGATGCAATTCACACGGTGCCCCCACTTGCGGCCGGCTTCCCAGGCGAGCACGCGCGTGTCGCTCTCGAGTGCGGCCTTGGCGCTCGACATTCCGCCGCCGTAGCCGGGGACGACGCGCTCGCTCGCCAAGTACGACAGGCTCAAGAATGCGCCGCCTCGGCGAACGAGAGGGCCGAATTGCTGCAGCAGGGCCACCATCGAATACGCGCTGATGCTCAGCGCGGTGAGGTACCCCTTGCGACTGGTCGCGAGCAGATCTCGCGAGACCTCCGGCGCGTTGGCGAGCGAATGGACGACGATGTCGAGGCACGGCGCACCGAAGTCGGCCCGCAGGCGTTCGACATTTCCGTGCATCGTAAAGTCGCCTTGTTCTTTGTAACGCTTGTTCTCGCGCACCTCCGCTGGGACGTCGTCCATCGTGTCGTACTCGGCATCCAGCGGGAAGATCCGCTCGAAATCGAGCTTGCGACCGTCCGCTAGTGTGAGCGATTCGTCGAGCTTGCCGCGACGGAGCAATGTTTGAAAGATGCCGAGCGCCGGCGGCCAGCTACCGACGCAGACCGTTGCGCCCGCCTCTGCGAGAGCCTTGGCGATGGCAAAGCCGAAGCCTCCGTCGTCCGCGACGCCCGCCACGAACGCTCGCCTGCCAGTGAGATCAATCGACAGCATGGGATACTGCCCCCCACCATCGGCGAAATCGCGAGAGAGTCAAGTGCCGGAAAGGGCGGCCAGGAGCGTCTCGATTTCGTCGGGGGTGCCGACCGTGACGCGCATCGCGTCGCGCAAGTCGGGCGTGTCGAAGTGGCGAACCAGCACGCCTCGCTGCTTGAGCATTCGCTGAAGCGGACCCAGGTCCGCGCCCGGCCGGCGCGCCAGAACGAAGTTGGTCTCGCTGGGCAAGACATCGAAGCTCGCTTTTCGGAGCCCATCGGCGAGAACGGTGCGCGTGGATCGCACGCGGGCGGCATTGCCTTCCATGAATGCGTAGTCGTCGAGCGCGGCGACCGCGGCGACGAGTCCGAGCCGGCTGACATTGTACGAGTCTCTCACCTTCGAAAGCTCGGCGATGAATCCCGGCTGTCCGAACGCGAGTCCAATGCGCATCCCGCAGAGCGAGAAGGACTTCGAGAAAGTTCGCAAGACAACGACGTTGTCGTGCCGGAGAGCGAGCGGAAGCGCCGTTTCGCTCGCAAAGTCCACATACGCTTCGTCCACGAGGACGAGACCCCGCAGCCTCCGCGCCAACTCGTCGATCGCCGCGACGGGCGTCAGGGTTCCCGAAGGTGCGTTCGGGTTGCAGATGATTGTGACGCTTTGCCCCTGTTCGTCGAGCTGCTCGACGGGCAGGCGGAAATCACGCGGAAAAGGGACCGCCCGTCTGGTGGCGCCCTGGACGGCGACGAGTGTGTCGTAGAGGCTATAGGTCGGCGTGGGGTAAACGACGTGATCGCCCGGGCCCGCGCAAGCGCGGAGGATGATCGCGAGAAGCTCATCGGAGCCGTTGCCTGCGAGAATGGACTCCGGTGGAAAGCCGTATACTTCTCCCGCCTTTGCGCGCAGCTCGGTGGCTTCGGGGTCCGGATAAAGGCGCAAGTCCGCGGTGACTGCGCCCCGAATTGCGTCGAGCACGCGCGGCGATGGTGGATATGGGTTCTCGTTCGTGTTGAGCTTGACGTAACGCCGGTCGCGCGGCTGCTCTCCGGGCACATACCCCACGAGTCTCGGGATCTCAGGTCGGAGGTACGAGCGCAGCATGCGCTAAAGCGAAACCGTCGTGGAGGCGGTCGACGCGAGGTGAAATTTAACCCACGCCGTCTGCGCGGTCGCATCGAAATACCAACCCTCGGATGCGGTGCCGAAGGCTGCCGCCGAAGACATCGGAACGGCGACGCCGTCTCGAGTCACTGCCGTCGGCGCTGTCAGTTGGCCATTGACCTTGAGAATGTACGTCCGACTGCAGATTTGTCCGGTGTACGCGTATTTGGCGGTCGCTTGCGCGCCGATGGCAATCACCGGTTTCCCGCTCGATGTGTCGCACGACAGCTTCGTCGTCGAATACGCACCGCCGAGGTAGCCCTCGCTAATCCCATCGTCTTCATAAAGCGTGTAGCTCGTCGCGCCGGCCGGGTAGATGTCGAGTGTGAGCGGATCGGCTGGAACCTCGTCCACCCAGTGAAGGGGCGGGCCCATCGGAATGATCGATCCCGCCTTTACGAAGATGGGCTCCTCGGCAAGTGGCGCGGGCACCATGGCCGTCCCCCTATACGATTTTCCGGACCAGTAGTGAATCCAGTTGCCCGCGGGCAAATTCACGGTCGCGGTCGTCGCGCCCGGTACTGTGATGGGCTGGACGAGAATGTCGCTCGTCCCGTTTCCGGCGATGATCTGGGTCGAACCAATCCAGCGGACCGGATAAGTGAACGGTTTCTCGTGATAGGCGGCTTGTGCATTCGAATATCGAAAGGGAAGAAGCCGATAACGTAGATCGGTGTATTGCTTTTGCAGTAGCTGAGCTTGCATTCCGAACAGCCACGGGAACCTCGCACCGATTCCCGGCGCCTTCGCACCGAAGAACTCCTGGAGCGGCGTGAAGCTCGAGTATTCCAGCCAACGAACGTAGAGCTCGTCGGTCGGAACATTGCTGTATCCGCCGGTATCCCCGCACCAGTACGCGGCAGTCGTCGGCGTGTCGAGCTGCGAAGCGCGGGTCATGTCCGCTTGCATCCCCGCCCACGATGCGGGCGTGTCGTCCGTCCACCACCCGGGCAGCTGATCGTTCGCCGGCGACGCAGTCTTCGGCATGATGAAACCGCGCGCTCCGTTCATCATCGCCGCGGGATCGTGCGCTCCGGCGTAAAGCTTCGTCGCTTCGTATGCCGCGCGGTGGTACTCGTGCTGGAAATTCTTGCTTGGATCGGCAAGCGTACCTCCGCCCGGATTGAAGACGGAGTTTTGCTGCGCGTCGTTCGTGTCGAGCTTCAGGAAATCGAGACCCCAATCCGTCATCGGCTTGTTGAGCCCCAACCACCACGTCACGGCGGCGGGATTGCTGTAATCGAAAGCCGCTGGACTGGGATCGCCGTGCCAGGCGCCGGTGGTCCCGGCCGGCTGGGACCCATTCATGATGAAATACTTGTTGGTCACGCCGGCTTGGAAATACTGGCAGCCGTGACCCATCCAGGGCCACTCCCAGACACCGAAGTGAAAGTGGTTCTGCCGCAGTGTCTGGATCATCGTTCCCGGATCGGGGAAGACCGCGGGGTCGAACTGGAAGCAGACGTAATAAGGTCCGCCACTCGAGTACACGTGCCAGAGCCAACTCGAGTCGATCCACATCAGATCACCCGAGTAGTTGGTGCGGACGTTCATCGCAGCGGTGAGGATGTTGCCACCCTGCGCATACGTGCTTCCGGTCTGATCGTAGTAGCTGCCCCATAGAACGCCGAACGCCCACTTCGGCGGAAGGATAGGGTTCCCATTGGAAATGCGCTCCGCTTGCGGAACTGGCGTGCCAGTCGCGGCGCACATACCGCCGCTGCTGTTCCCGCTGCCCCCGCCTGAGCCGCTGCTGCCGGTGCTGCCAGCTCCGCTGCTGCTGCTGCTGCTCCCGCTGCCGCTGCCGCCGCTGCTGCCGCTACCGCTGCTCCCGGTGCCGCCGCTACTTCCGCCGCTGGTACTGATCCCACTCCCACCACCGATGTCCGCGCGGCCGCCTACACCCCCGTCATCGAGTGCGCCCTGCCCTCCACTTCCGGAGGCGGACTGAGACCCATCGGAGGTGCTGGGCCCGCCATCCATGTCGGGTTGGCTACCCGACGTGCCGCAAGCCGCAACCATCGACGCTGCGATGACGCATACGGTGCGAGTGCGCTGGTTCTTCATGGCGGTTTTACTGCTGTCGTCTGCGCGGGACCGGAACGACGTTCGCAAGGTGGATCCTCCCTACTTAACTTACGTACTTTGTGTCATGGGCTCAGCTTTTAGGCCATCACTCACGTCGAAACTGGCCAGGCGACGGC
>JALYHX010000794.1 GCA_030776305.1 Myxococcota bacterium | reverse complement strand
ATGATGAGCATGACGTAGGCGGGCCCACTTCCACTGAGGCCCGTGACCGCATCCAGCAGCGACTCGTCCAGGACCACGACGCGTCCGACCGCCTCGAAGAGTTCACTGGCGATACGTAGGTCGTCATCGAGCGCATGTGCACCGCCCGCGATTGCGGTTGCGCCAGCTTGCACGGTCGCCGGCGTGTTCGGCATGGCGCGCACGACGCGGGATCCGGGCGGCAGTCGTGATTCGAGCGCGTCGATGGATACACCGGCGGCGACCGACACCACGAGATGACTGGGCCGCACATCGCCGGCGATCTCGGTGAGTATCTTATCCATGACCTGGGGTTTCACCGACAGAACCACCACGTCGGAGTCGCGCAGCAGCGAGCGATTGTCGCGCATCGTGCGAATGCCATGCGCTTGGTGGAGTTGCTCCAGCCGCTCCGCTTTCACGTCGCTTGCCGCGATCTTTTGCGGCGTCACCCCAGCGTGGAGAAGGCCCTTGATCAGGGCAGCCGCCATGTTTCCGGCACCGAGAAACCCAATGGTTCGTGTCTTCATGGATGATCGCCCGCCGGGCACTCTACTCCAACGTCCTCGCGACGCCCGCGAGCGCCGGGCGGCAGCCGAAAACTTGTCCGTTTGCCGCGCGACGCGCTTGGGATTGCCTGCATGCGTGTTCCCGGTCTGCTCCTCCTGCTCCCGCTCATGGCTTGCCTACAACTCGGTCCGGGGAGCGGCCTCGGGTCCGTTTCCAGCGCGGGCTCGGGCGACGGCGCTACGACGGCGTCAGCCGTTGCAAACTCGACCGACGCGGGTCCGAGTGGAACGAACTGCTTCCAGGATCCAGTGTCGCGAGTCATCCTCTGCGAACAGATCGACCTCTGTGCCGGGGTTCGCGTCGACCCGGGCGCCTTCCCCGATTGCGGGTTCCGTATGCAGATCGGCGCGCATCTCGACCTCGAGTGCTTGTGCGGCACGGCGCTCTGCCCGGTGGGGGTCCCGACGAGCTGCGATCAAGTCAAGCCGCTCCTCGACGCTCAGAGTGCGTTGGTCGTGTGCGGGCAGCAGGCCGAGGGACGCTGCGTCGATGTCGTCGCGACCGACGCCGGCACCGTCGGGACGTGCGACAAGGCGTGCGCCGCGGACTGCACCGGGTCGCCCTCGTGTATTCAGTTGTGCGGCTGTTAGCGAAACCTTGCGCTATCCTCGCGCGAGCCCATGCTCGCCACGCAAGTTCGCCAGAAGGACAGTGTCTTCTATTTTGCCGCCTACCCCGCCGAGGACCTGCTCGACCGGGTGCGCTTCATCTCGCGTTTCTACGCGGACGGGGAGCGGAGCCTGGCCCCCGAGGAATCGGAAGAGGGGGACGAGGTCGGACGATTCATCGCCAAGATCGAGCGTACGGACGCGGCGTTTCAGCGCGAGCTCTCCCGCTCGAAAGTGGCGCAGATCAAGAATTTTTACGAGACCGCGGTGAGTCAGCCGCCCATTCCCGGCACCGTGCTGCTCTTTACGAGCGACGAGCTTCGATTCGAGCCCGTCAAGCCGTTTGCCAACGTCGGCAATCTCGAAGAACCACGCAGCAAGTACCTCATCATCGACGGGCAGCATCGCCTCGCAGCGCTCTCCTTTTACATGAAACAGCGCCCACAAGAGGCGCAGAGCATCCATGTTCCGGCCATCATCTTCGATGGCAAGAGCGAGGACTTCGCCACGGAGATGTTCGTCATCATCAACTCGACCCCCACGCGCATCAACAAAAGCCACCTCGTCGACCTCTACGAACGCGTGTCCTGGGCGGCGCCGGACAAGAAGTTCGCCGCGAACGTCGTCCAAAATCTCTATGTCCAGGGAGACAGCCCCCTTCGTTACAAGATCAACCGCCTTGGCGGACGATCCAGGCAAGAGAAGTGGATCTTGCAGGCCGAGCTCTTCAACGAGATCCATCGCTGGGCGGCGATGGACTGGAAGGCCATCGAGGGGCGCAACCCGAAGCGTGAAGTCGAGCGCTACTACGGGTTGGTGCGCGACTTTTTCAAGGCGGCCGAGAAAGTGTGGGGCCCTGCGTGGGGGAGCCCGCAGTTCATGGTCACTCGGCCCGTGACCATCAAGGCGATGCTTCGTGTTTGTGCGGATCTCGCGCACGCCGATGCAGAGCCGCAGGAGGGTCGGGTGGCCCGCTGGGCTCGCAAACTCGCGCCGTGGAGTGACATGGTCAAAAGCTTCCGGCCCGAGGGCTTTTACGAGCGCTTTCCGGCGAAGGGGCAAGTCGAACGGGTGGGCCGGGTTCACCGCGAGCTCGGGCGCGCGGCCGGTATCGAGCCCAGAAGGCGGAAGGGGGAGGAGTAGCCACGCGCATGGCGGGATGCGCTATCCTTTGTCGCACATCCATGAACGCCTTTCTTTCACGACTTCCCCTTGCTGCGCTCGTTGCCCTCGCGACGGGCGGTTGCGCGAACAAAGAGTACGTACGCGGGTCGGACGAGCCCGGCCTCGACCAGCCCGCGATGAGCACCGGACTCGACAAAGACGACATCGAGCGCACGCTTCAGAAGCTCCTCAACGAGCTGCGCGAATCGTCGATCATGTTGGAATGGCGCACAAAAGCTGCCCAGAACGACAAACAGACCGTCGCTATCGCTCCAGTCATCAACGAGACGAGCGAGCACATCGACTCTCAGCTCGACGTCATGCTGAGCGAGACCGAGACATGGCTCCAGGGAAGCTCCGTTGTGCGCGTGGTCAGCCACGAGCGCCAAGCGGACATGATTCGGGAGGTTGAGGGGACCCAGCACCCCATCTTCGACCCCCGTCACATTCCCCAATACGGCAAACAGCTCGGCGTGAAGTATTTCATTACCGGCAAAGTGGGCGCCGCCGACGAGCGCACGGCCTCGGCGCGTCGCGTCCAATACTTCATTTTCATGCAGGTGATCGATACCGAGACGAGCGAGATCCGGTGGCAACAGAAAGCTTACATCACCAAAGCTCTTCGCTAGTGTGCAGCCTCGACCACGGCCCGTGCGGGCCTTCGTTCGGCTGACGCGATTATACTGCGCGCTGACTCGGGGCAGCACGGCCGCTCCCCCAAGTCCCAAGCCGAAATGGTGTTCACTCCGCCTCATCGCTTGCTGAAAACGATGGTCGTTGCGCTCGTCGCGCTTCTTGCCCTCGAGGGCTGCGCAAGCCATTCGGACCGTACGCTGCCGATCCGTAGCGCGCTCGATGAAGGAAACCCTCCCGAGGCCATTCGCCTCCTGGATCGGGAGATCGATGTCAAAAGCGACGGCGAACTGCCGGCCGAGATGGACAGCGACAATGCTCTTTTCGTCCTCGACCGAGGAGGCATCCAGCAGAGCGTGCTGCAGTTCGATCGGTCCAAGCGCGACTTCGAGGCGGCCGACAAGGCGATCGACATGCTCGATCTCGCGCACAGCGCTGCCGATTCGATCGGAAGCTACGTTTTCTCAGGATCGAGCAGCAGATACCAAGCGCCGCCGTACGAGAAACTCCTGGTCAACACGCTCGACATGCTCAACTACCTCGAGCTGCGCGATCTCAACGGCGCGCGGATCGAAGCGCGACGCCTTGCGGTCATGCAGCGCTACGTCGCGGACGAGCTGCATGAACGCGACAACGCGGTTCTGGGCCTTGGCGGGCTGCTCGCGGGATTCACGTTCGAAAAGAGCGACCAAGTGGACGAGGCGCTGCGCTGGTACGACCAAGCGCTCGAATTCGCGGGTTTCCGCGCACTGCGTGGCCCGGTGCGGTCGCTGTTGCGACGGAGCAACTACCGTTCGAGACGGCTCGAGGACCTCGAGAGGAGCATCGATGCACCGGCGGCCCCACTCGAGGATGCCGGCGAGGGAGAGGTCGTCCTGGTCGTGGGTTACGGGCGCGTCCCGCACAAGATCGCCATGCGCGTCCCCATCGGTCTCGCGCTGACCTGGTACGCGGACGCACTGTCGCCGCGCGACGTCGGGGCTGCCAACCGCCTTGCTGCGGAGGGGCTCGTCACGTGGATCAACTTTCCGACGCTCGGGAACGAGACCGGTGGTTACGAATTGCCGTCTTGCACGCTCGACGGCGAGCGGGTCGGGCTCGAAGAGGCGGTGAACGTCACGAACCAGGTGCGCGCGGAGTGGAAGAAGATCGAGGGCAAGGTGATCGTCAGCGCGATCACGCGCTTGATCGCGCGCTACGCAGCAGGGACGGCCGTCGGAGCGGCGGGTGCGGCGGCGGGGAAGAACGATTTGATCGGCGCACTGCTCTCGCTCGGTACGCAGGCCACGCTCATGGTGCTCGACACGCCCGACACCCGCAGCTGGGAAACTCTGCCCGCGCGTGTGGCCGTCGCGCGCTTACGCGTTCCTGCAGGTAAGCACGCAGTGCGTATCGTCGCCCGCGGCGCGGTTCGCACGGTGAACGTCGATGTGGATAAAGGAGGCTGGGCGGTCGTGTCGATGATGGCGCTGCGGTGATCGTGGACATACCCGGAGGCCGAATGGTGCGCACTCGAGTCGTCGTTTCGACGCTGATTGGCGTGTTCGTGGCCTGCGAACCTCGAGCGCCAGGCCCGGTCGTCACGGCGCCATCAGAGCTCCCTTCGTGGGCGGTCGCTGCGCCGCCTAGGGCACCATCGACGATTCCCGGCGTCCCGGTTGCTTGCGACCAACCGTGGAACCTCGGCGTCATCGGTGGAGACGGGCAAGTCGTCGTCGTGTGCGCGAACGACGTGCGACGGCAGGCGCTTGACGAGGCGAGTCCGGCCGCGCGTGCCCTCTCTCCAGCGCTCGACCCAACCCGAGAGCGCGTATGCGCTTGCGTTGGCCGCCTGCGAGCACCAGCGTTCGTCGATCTCGTGTTCATGGCGACGCCCGAAGAAGGGCGGGTCACCGTTAGAGCAAGCACGGACGAAGACCTTGATCCGGAGCTCGGTCCCGCCTTCGTCACATGCATCGGTACCGTGACGGTCGCGTTTGCATCGCTCTCGTCGGAAGCTTGCTCCGACAAAACAAAAGGCTCGTTCATCTACCCGGTTCGTCTCGAGCTCGGGCCATGAGAGACTTTTCATGGCAAGCCACGCCTTGCTGCCGCGACCGTCAGTAGTGCGGATGCGATGAACGTCGCTACACCTCGAACGTGATTCCAGGACGTCCACTCTGCAACGTAGCGCATCCAGAAATTGGGGGCGCCCAGACCCTCCGGCGGTATCAAGGACAGCGCTTCGTTGCGAGGTACGTTGAACGCGAGCGTCACGCCGAGGGCGCCCACCAGGTAGAGCGCGCTTCCAATCACGCGAAACGCGGCTCCCGGTTGGGCCCACCCGAGAAGTCCGGAGATCGCCAGGACAATACAAGAGGCCCCTGTCCCCAAGAAGATCCCCATGAACCATGGACTGAAGACCGCGACATTGATCGATTGCATCGCAGCGATGCCTTGCGCCGGGGGAAGGCGTGCAAGAGCGTTCATCACGAATGTGGAAAACGCGAAAAACACGCCTGCGATGAGTCCGGAGCTCAGTGCGGTGCAAAACGTCAGGAGGGCGATGATGCGATGGCTCGCCATGTTCAATCTCCTCGTGTCGCCGCGTCGCGGTCCGCAATAGTCGGTCCAAACGCTCCGCGCGTCGATGATCTACCACCGCGCTCGCGTCGATTAACGCACAATCGCTCGACCCGACCTCAACCCGTTGCAAGTGTCCCGTCCTGCTGGCGTCTACAATTCCCCCTGGCTATACCCGCGCGCGTGACGACTCCGCGCGACGCCGGCTACCACATGCCTGCCGAATGGGCACCGCACGCAGCAACCTGGATCGCTTGGCCCAGCCACGGTGAGCTCTGGACGCAACATCTCGCCCCCGTACGCGCAGCATTCGCGCGCCTCGTCTCGGCCATCGCCCAAGGCGAGACCGCGGAGGTGCTCGTTCCGAACGAGACGCTAGAGGGTGTCGCGCGCCAGGCGCTGCCTGAACGAAACGTACGGCTGCGCCGCGTGCCGTTTGGCGACATCTGGTTACGGGATACTGCGCCGCTCTTTCTCGTGGGCGACGGAGGCGCTGCCGCCGTGGTCTGTTTCGATTTCAATGGGTGGGGGGGAAAGTACGTACTCGAGCACGACAATCACGTCGCCAGGCGTATCGCAGCCATCGCTGGGGTCCCGTCCTTCACGACGCCCTTCGTCCTCGAGGGAGGGGCGATTGACGTGGACGGAGAGGGGAGCGTCCTCGCCACTCGCCAATGCTTGCTCAATCCGAACCGGAACGGCGTCGTTGGAGAGCGCGATGTGGAGACAGTGATTTGCGGCTCGCTCGGAGCCGAAAAGGTGCTTTGGCTCGGATCGGGACTCCTCAATGATCATACCGACGGACACGTCGACACGGTCGCTCGCTTCGTTCGTCCGGGCGTCGTCGTTCTCATGGAGCCCCGCAGCATCGATGATCCTAACCGCGGCGTCCTGCGCGACATTGCACACGACGTGGAGGCACTTCGCGATGCACGCGGCCGACCCGTCGAAGTCGTACGCATCCCGTCCCCCGGCCGCGTTCTCGACAGGGACGGGAAGATCATGCCGGCCAGTTACGTGAACTTCTATGTCTCGAATGCCAGCGTCGTCGTGCCGACGTACGGAGCGCCTTGGGACGATGAGGCCGTAGAGCTCCTGGGCGCGCTCTTTCCCGAAAGGCGTGCGCTCGGCATCGACGCACGAGCCCTGTTGACCGGCGGAGGTGCGCTGCACTGCATCACCCAGCAGCAGCCCACGGTGAATCCGTGACTGCGCGCGAGCTCACGGTAGCGGCCATCCAGTGCCCCCTCCCCGGCCCTCGCGCCGAAAACATCGCTCGCGTCGAGAAGCACCTGCGCGACGCGGTCGCGCGTGGCGCTCGATTCATCGTTGCGCCCGAGCTCTTCGAGGGGCCGTACTTTTGCCGCGATCAGAGCAGCGATCGGTTTGCCGAGGCGCGTTCCTTGGGGGACGACGAAGCAGTCGCCCGCATGCGCGACGTTGCGCGCGAGCTCGGCATCGTCGTCCCGGTCTCGTTCTTCGAACGCGCGGGTCAGGCGTATTACAACAGCATCGCGGTCATCGATCGGGACGGAGACGTTCTTGGGCTCTATCGCAAGAGCCACATTCCGGATGGTCCCGGCTATCAGGAAAAATTCTACTTTCGCCCCGGTGACACAGGGTTCCGTGTATGGCGAACGGGCCAATCGACGATCGGTGTCGGCATCTGCTGGGATCAATGGTTTCCGGAGGCCGCACGAACCATGATGCTTCTCGGAGCCGAGATTCTCGCTTACCCGACGGCCATCGGCAGCGAACCGCACGATCCGGACCTCGATACGCGAGACCCATGGCAACGGGCGATGATCGGTCATGCGGTTTCGAATGTCGTGCCCGTGGTTGCTGCCAACCGCATCGGTGACGAAGGGGGGCAACGCTTCTACGGCTCGTCCTTCATCGCCGACCACCGAGGAGAAAAAGTCGCCGAATTGGGGCGAAACGACGAAGGGATCGTGGTCGCCAGCTTCGACCTGGACTCCGTCGCGCGGACCCGGGCCTCATGGGGCTTCTTTCGTGACCGCCGGCCCGAGCTCTACGGCGCGCTGACGACCGCGGACGGCGTTATCCGCCGGGAAGGGACATGACTGCGCGTGCCATCTGCGCCATCTGCTCGGGGGTCGCGTCGCCTTCCAGGATCGCACGCAACATGAGCATGCCCGAGACACCGAACACGTCGCTGACCACACTGGCGAGCTTGATGTTGGCGGTCTCCAGCAGCTTGAGCGGCCGGTTGCGCTCCGCGCTGCGCGTCTCGACGACCTTGCGTCGATAACGCAGCAGCGTGCGCAGCTCGCGAATCGGCTTGGGAGGAACGACACTCTTGGCGATTAGGCCATGGCGCAGCAGGTCCGCGATCCACTCGCTGTCTTTCACGTCGGTCTTGCGCCCTGGCACGTTGCGAATCTGCTGCGCATTGCCCACCACCAACTCGAACTGATCTTCGAGCATCGTGTACACAGGCGTCCAGTACACGCCCGCGCTCTCCATGCCCACGTGCGAGCAGCCCTGGGCAGCTAACCAGTCGCG
>JALYHX010000793.1 GCA_030776305.1 Myxococcota bacterium | reverse complement strand
GGCGGACCGGAGGCGTCGTCGGCGCCCGTCGCATCGCGGGGGCCGCCGGCATCGAGCTCACTCTTCGCGTCGCCTGGCACGTCCGCTTCGGTCACGCCGCTTGCGTCGACCGATCCATCGTTGCGTGGCCCGACAGCGTCCTGCGCCTCGCCCGCGTCATCCGCACGCCCGCTTTCACTCGGGCTACTTGGCTCGCTAGCGCTGTTCGCGTCGCTCGACCCACCGCCGTCGATCGCACCGCTTCCCCCGGGGCCCGCATCGCCGGTCGCACACGCAGCAAGGAGCGAGAGCGCCGCAGCAGCTGAGGACCTGCGTAGCCGAGTTTCGTCCATGAATCGAGGCTCCTCGTCGCACAACGCCGGAGCGCCGTGTTCCCCTCTGACGCGACGAGACCATAGAAAGTAAAAAGAAATCGGACGTCGTCATTGAGAGACGCAGAGTCAGAACGCGACTGGACCCTCACCAGGCGCGGCCTCTCCGCTTACGCCTTCGGACGCCCGCCAGGGCTATCCACCCGATGGCAAGTCCTGTGAGGCCTGGCGTGCCATTTCCACGACCTCCGACACGACACGAGCAGCCCCCGGAGTTCGTGCCCATTGCAGGCGGAGCCCCTGACCCGGTCCCAGCGTCGAAGGCAGAACCCTCCCGGCCAAGAGGCGCATCGGCGATACCCAGCGATGCATCGGGTGGAGCGCCATCGGCCGAGGGCGTGCTCGATGGCGCGTCCATCGGAGGCGTCGCTGCGTTGTCCGCAGTCGCGTCCGCAGAAGGGACGGCGCCATCGATCATGGCGTCCGTCGTTGCTGCGTCTGGGGTCGACCCATCCGTGGCGAACCCTGTCGAACCGTCTGGGAAACCGCCGTCCGGCCCCCCGGTTCGCGCGGGAAGGGGAGGCGCGTCGGTGCGAAACGGAGAAGCGGGGAGGGGAGGCGCGCCCCCATTGTAAAGACTCGCCATCGGAAACCCAGCCCACGCGTAGCGGACGTTCGTGGGTGCCGTGACGGAAGGGCTCGACACGACCAATGTCGAGTTGACGTCGATGCGCGCGGTCGCAGGCGAATAGACGTTGTTCGCGCCGGCAATCTCGAACCCGGTCGCAACGTTTCCCTTGAACGTGAGCCCCGTTTCCGTGTGCTTGAAGAAGAGGCGAATCGAGCTGCCCTCAATCGCCATGTGATCGTATATCGGACCGGAATAAGGGATCGCCTGGCCATACGTGATGCCCCGGGCCGCGATGCCCAGACGCAAGCCGACGTCTTGTTTGTCCCCGTAATGGACGTTGGTGGCCTCGCCGATATCGATCGTCACCGCGAGGCCGGTGTTGGGAACGATTTCACTGGCTTGCAGCTGCGCCTCACGGAGGATGGGCCAACCTGAGCTCGACACGTTGTAGTTGGCGAGTTGGGTGATCAAGAACGTGAAGTCCTGGCCCCACGCCTTCCGCCACCCGTCGATCTGGCCAAGCTGAAGATCGCGGTAGGTGTTGCCTCCCCAGGTCACCGATTCACCCTGGTACCAAATGACGCCTCGGATCGCATAAGGAATCAACGGATTGATTTGGCCATTGTAACAAATATACGGATTGTGCTGATTCGTATAATTCGGGTTGGCCTCGAACTGAGCCAACAGCGGGGCCACCGACGGTATCGCGGCGATGGTGGCGCGCGGCATCCAGCACTGAATGGTGCTGGCGCCAAAAGAAGCGTGAATCATACCGATCGCAACGTTCGGTAGATTGTTGTGCAGCTCGCGCGCGAAAAAATAGGCCGCGGCCGAGAAGTTGGGGACCGTCGTCGGTGAGCTGACCATCCATTGCGTGGTGACGGTGCTTACCGGGGTCGCCGACGGCGCATAGGGGACGTTGCAGGATCGGATGAGCGGATAATTCGCCGCCGCGATCTCTTGTAGTTCGTTGTTCAGCATGCAGCCAGCAAATGTGCAATGCACGCGGTAATCCATGTTGGATTGTCCCGACGCCAGCCAAACTTCACCGACGTAGACGTCCCGCACGGTCACGGTCGACGTTCCGGCCACGGTCATGTCGAATGGCCCACCGGCCGGTTGTGCCGGAATTCGCACCATCCATTTCCCGTCGGCCGCTGCCGTGGCGCTTGCTTGCTGCGCCCCGAGGGTCACGTTGATGGTCTCATTCGGAGTCGCTGTGCCCCACACGGGCACGGCCATGTCCCGCTGCACGACCATGTGATCGCTGAACAGGCTGGTCAAGCTGACAGCCGCCAAAGTCCGCCCCGACGCGGCCACACAGGCAAGGCCTACGGCAAGCGCAAGTAGACGACTGAGCGTCTTCACGTTCCCTCGACGAATGGTCATGGAAGATTCGTGTCGCGACAAGCCTTGGTCCATCATCGATTGCCTAAAAAAGTCTGGCGGTGCGTACCGTTTTCTGCCTCGGTTTCAACTTTGAAAGCGACACCGTGGGTCCCCCAGCAGGCGCCTGCGCCCTATCGGCAGACGAGCTGGTCGTACATGATGAGGAATGAACCGAGGCCATGGTTGTCGTTCGTGGTCTTGGGTCTCCCATAATAGAAACTGGATGTCGTGCCCACCCCGGTCCCCGGACAGATATTTTGGATCTGCACGTTGGTTGGATTCGATACCATCTGCAGCTCGCCCTGAAAACCTTTGATGGCGAGCGGACCATAGGTGGCCGCGTCGATGTACCCCTTCTGCGATGCCTTCGACAGGAAGTACGTGTGCATGGCCGTGCACGACGTTTCGAGCCAATTGTTCGGATCCGTCGGGCGGTCCATCACCTGCCACCAGCGTCCGGTTGCCGGGTCCTGCGTGGCCTGAAGTCTCGTTGCGAGTCGCTTCGCAATGGCCACCAGCGTCGGGTAGTTGGCGTGGGTCGGGGGCGTGAAATCGAGCACCATGAGGAGTGCCATTTCGTAC
>JALYHX010000792.1 GCA_030776305.1 Myxococcota bacterium | reverse complement strand
GGTATGGCGCGGCGGACGCCGGCCGCGTCGCCCGCTTGTTGCCGGGGCTCGCCGTCCGGCCGCTCGACGAAGAGCTCGGGCGTCGAGCCGCTCACCAGGCCCCGCACGACGGACGCGATTGACGCGGCTTTGGCAATCCGTCCCGCAATGGGGACTGGGTGGCCTCGGATCCGGTTGACCTCGCGGCGCTGGGAGAACTGCCCGTGTCACCTCGACTATGCCCGGAGCAGAACGCGGGCGGAGTCTATGCGATCGGAATCGACGGATCCGCGCCGCGATTTTGTCACGACGGGACCGCCATAGCGACGCCGCCGCCCCCGGTACTGCGTGGGTTCATCCCGGTTCTGCGTGCGTTCATCCGTACTTGTCGAGCTCTCGAGCGGATCGCACGGCTTGCGCTCTCGACCGCTGGCGGCGAAGGTATTGTGATCCGATGGCTGCCGAGTTTCGCTTGACGACCAGCTTCGAACCGAAAGGGGACCAGCCTCAGGCGATCGAGCAACTGCTGCGTGGCCTGCAACTCGGCGAGAAGCACCAGGTGCTGTTGGGGATCACCGGGTCGGGCAAGACGTTCACGGTCGCCAACGTCATCCGGCGCTCGGGCAAACCGACGCTTATCCTGGCGCCGAACAAGACGCTTGCCGCCCAGCTTTACGGGGAAATGCGCGAGCTCTTCCCGGAGAATGCCGTCGAGTATTTCGTGAGTTATTACGATTACTACCAGCCCGAGGCGTACATCCCCTCGACGGATACGTTCATCGACAAGGATGCAATCATCAACGATCAGATCGATCGCATGCGTCACTCGGCGACGGTCGCGCTCTTGTCGCGCCGCGATGTCATCATCGTCGCGAGCGTGAGCTGCATCTACGGCATCGGCAGCGCCGAGAGCTACCACGGGCTGGTCATCCAGCTCGCCGTGGGCGAGGAGCTGCGGCGCGACGTACTGCTTCGCCGTCTCGTCGACATCCAGTACGAACGAAACGACATCGACTTCCATCGTGGCACGTTCCGCGTGCGCGGGGACGTGGTCGAGATCTTTCCGACGTATGAGCAAGAGACGGCGATCCGGGTGGAGTTCCTGGGCGACGATATCGAGTCGATCAAGGAGGTCGATCCGCTGCGGGGACGCGTGAAAGGGACGCTCGAGCGATATGCCATTTATCCAGGATCGCATTACGTGACTCCGCAGGCGCAGATGCGTCGTGCGGTCGAAGGCATCCGCGACGAGCTCCGCGAGCGACTCGATTTCTTCGACAAGGAAGGACGCTTCCTCGAGAAGCAGCGCCTCGAGCAGCGCACGCTCTACGATCTCGAGATGATGGAGCAGATGGGTTTTTGCTCCGGAATCGAGAATTACTCGCGTCACCTGTCGGGGCGAAAGGCCGGAGAACCTCCCCCGACGCTCATCGACTATTTTCCTCAGGACTTCCTCCTCATCATCGATGAGTCGCATCAGACGATGCCCCAGTTGCAGGCGATGTACCGGGGAGACCGCGCCCGCAAGGAGACACTCGTCGACTACGGATTTCGGCTACCGAGCGCGCTCGACAATCGGCCGCTGAAGTTCGAGGAATTCGAGGACCACGTCCGACAGGCAATCTACGTCTCGGCAACGCCGGGCGACCACGAGCTCGAGAAGTCGCAAGGGGTGATCGTCGAGCAGCTCATTCGCCCGACGGGCCTTACCGATCCCGAGGTCGAGGTGCGTCCGGTGTCCGGTCAAGTCGATGACCTGCTAGGGGAGATTAAGGACCGTGTGAAGAAGAACGAACGCGTTCTCGTCACGACGCTCACCAAACGCATGGCCGAGGACCTCACGGACTATTACCGGGAGCTCGGCGTGCGCGTGCGTTATCTCCACTCGGACATCGACACGCTGGAGCGGATAGATATCTTGCGCGATCTGCGACTCGGCGAGTTCGACGTTCTCGTTGGGATCAACCTGCTTCGGGAGGGGCTCGACTTACCCGAGGTGTCCCTGGTCGCGATCTTCGACGCCGACAAGGAAGGGTTCTTGCGCAGCATGCGTTCGCTCATCCAGACGATGGGGCGTGCCGCGCGAAACTTGAACGGCAGGGTCATCATGTACGCCGAGGCGGTCACCACCGCCATGAAGAACGCGATGGATGAGACAACTCGGCGGCGCGCCGTGCAACGACAGTACAACGAGACGCACGGGATCGTTCCGCAGACGGTCGTGCGCGCGATCATGAACATCAACCCGGCGAGTGGAACGATCGACTATTTCAATGTTCCGAAGCTCGCGAAGGGGGACCGCGCCAAACCCGACCAGACGTCGGACATCCAGGAGCGGATCGCCGCGATGCGTCTCGAGATGTTCTCCGCGGCCGAGGAGCTCCAGTTCGAGAAAGCCGCCCGGATGCGCGACGAGCTGAAGAAACTCGAAGCGATGGCCGGGCGCGAGGGCGTCTCGGTCAGGCCAGAAGATGCGACGTTCGACCCCTATGCGTCGGGCACGAAGAAAGCGAGGGTGCGACGCGGCGCCGCGGCGAAAGGCAGCGGAGCCGGCGCACGCAGTGGGAACCGATACAAGACGCGGTGACGGCATTTGTGGGCGGATTGCGCCGGTCATCTCGAAATGAAGGCCTCTCGCCGTTTTACAGCCAATCGGTGAGCGGGCCGGACGATTGGCAAACGTCCATTGACCGGCAACGCATCGCTCGACCATATACTCCGAGCCGCATGCCCGCCCGGCCGACCGACGAGCAGAAGCCTTCCATGGCGCCGTCTTCCTCCGACTTCGACGAGCCCACACAAGTTGGCCAGTTCGACAGCGCGAGGCTGAAGCTCACGCGGGATCGCGACCGCGCGTACATCATCGTCTTGGCCGGTGAGAACATCGGTCAGATGTTCCGTCTGGATCAGACCGAGACCGTCATCGGCCGATCCGCGGGCGTGACGATTCGGCTCCAGGACGAGGGCGTGTCGCGCAAGCATGCGAAGATAGTCCAGGGCGACGGCGAACCGTGGATTCAGGACTTGCAGAGCGCGAACGGCACAATCATCAATGGCGAACGTGTCGGGCGCGCGGTGCTGCGCGACGGTGACAAGATCCGCGTCGGGTCGGCGGTGGTCCTGAAGTTCACGTACGCGGACGCGCTGGACGAGAACTTCCAGCAAAAAATGTACGACGCCGCCCTCCGGGATGGTCTGACCAAGGCGTACAATCAACGCCATTTCCTCGAGCGGCTGCCAACCGAGACCGCGCACGCCCGGCGCCACGGCGTCGCGCTCTCGCTCTTGATGCTCGACATCGACCATTTCAAGCGGGTCAACGACACATTCGGTCATCCCGCGGGGGACTATGTGCTGGCGACGCTCGCCGGCGTGATCCTGGCGGGGCTTCGGGCCGAAGATCTCTTCGCGCGCTACGGGGGAGAAGAATTCTGCGTGCTCTGCTTGGGCACGACGCTCGAGAATGCGACGGCGTTGGCCCATCGGATTCGCCGTACCGTCGAGACTTCGGTCTTCCTTTATGGCGTGCAGCGGATCCCGATCACGGTGAGCATCGGGGTCGCGACGTGGTCGCAGGGGACCGACGCCGGCGAGCAACTCACGGCCGACGCCGATGCCGCTCTCTACGAGGCGAAGGCCCGCGGTCGCAACTTGGTCGTCGCGCAGCGACCTTCGCAGTAGTCATCTCTCGTTTCAAAGCGATCGCGCGCGCCTCATAACCTGCTTTTTTCCCCTCGCTTCTCGAGCGCCTCCACGACCGCACGTACGTCTTGTACGCGGGCGCGTGGGATGACCAGCACCGCGTCGTCGGTCTCGACGATCACCAAATCGTCCACGCCAACTAGCGCCCAACGCTTGCCGGTCGCATTTTTCGAGAGATCCTTCACGAGATTGCCGGTTGCGTCGATCGCGACGGTCCCTTCGGGTACGGCATTGCCGCGTTCGTCGCGCGTCGACATTTCCCAGGTGACTTCCCAACTTCCCACGTCATTCCAGCCGAAGCTCCCGGGCACCACGGCGATGCGCTCGGCTTTCTCCATCACGCCGTGATCGATCGAAATCGACGGCAAAGTCGGGAAGATCTCAGCGAGCGCACGACCCTCGTCGCCCCGTGCGGCTGCCGTGTCGATCCGATCCAGTCCCTCGGACAGGGCGGGCAGGTGCGTCGCGATCGCGGCGCGCATCACGCTCGCGCGAAAGAAGAACATCCCGGCGTTCCACAGGTGGCGGCCACCGGCGACGAATGCCTCGGCTCGCTCGCGATTCGGCTTCTCTACGAAACGCGCGACCGCGCTTGCGCCGCGAGCCATCGGCTCGCCCACCTCGATGTAGCCATAACCAGTCTCGGGACGCGTCGGCACGATCCCGACGGTGGTCAGCCAGCCATCTTGCGCCGTTTCCAGGGCGCGCCCGATGACTTCACGGAAGGCGGGCTCGTCACCGATGAAATGGTCGGCCGGAAGCACTGCGACGATGGCGTCGGGCGCCGTGCGCGCGATCGTCGCACTCGCCCAGCCAATGCACGCAGCGGTGTTGCGCGCCACCGGCTCGGCGAGCAGTTGGGATCGTGAAATATGCCTCAAAGCCGCGGCAGTCGCGTCGACGAGGCTTGCGCCCGTGGCGACCCAAACGCGTTCGGGCGGTATGATTGGCTCGATGCGACGGACCGTTGCTGCGATGAGCGGCTCGCTGGCACGGCCCGCCAGGGGCAAGAGCTGCTTGGGCATTCGCCGGCGTGACGCAGGCCAAAATCGCGTGCCGGAGCCACCGGCGAGGATGACGGCGTGAACGGGAGCCAGCATGGGTCGCGAGAGCTCTCGTACCATGAGCCGCGTCCCCGTGGCACGATGACCCCCGTTGTTTCCGGACATCGCTTTCGACGTTAACCTCGACCATGGGCGATGCGTCGGAATCCGTCTGCCCGAAGCGGACGCATCGATCGTCGCACTCGCCGAGACGGCGCTCGTGAGCGAGGAGCGCGCATTCGCAGGAAGTCTCACGGCGATCCGCCGACGTACGTGGGTCGGAGGGCGCGCGGCGATGCGCCAGGCCCTCGCGCGCGTCTCGATCGAAGCCCCCCCGGTCCTTGCGGACGCCCGCGGCGCGCCGATCTTGCCAGCTGGCATCGCGGGGTCGATCAGCCACAAGGAGAACCTCGCGGTGGCGCTCGTCGCGCGCGACGACGCGCACCTCGGAGTGGATGTGGAGCTCGACCATGCGCGTGCGCGCAACATCGCGTCGAAAGTGCTGACCGACGAAGAGGTCGTGGAACTCGCGGGACTCGTTGAGGACGTCCACGCGCATGAAGTGCTGCTGCGCTTTTCGGCGAAGGAGGCGATCTACAAGGCCATCGACCCCTTCGTCCGTCGCTACGTCGGGTTCAAGGAGGTGACCGTGAAGCCGTTACGCGGCGGATATGCGGACGTGTGGCTGCACCTATCGTCGGGCGAGGGCCCGTTCGTCATCGATGTGCGGTGGCTGCGATGGCAGAGGTTCGTGTTGACGACTGCACGGGTCGAGCGCCGCTGACCGCCTCATGAATCCTCGGTCGTCTTCGCGCCGCCGGGAGGCGGCGGATTCGCTTCGCGCTCGAGGTAACGGAAGATCGTTCGGGGATCCACGCCGAGATCGCGCGCCGTTTGTGTCCGATTGCCGTTGTTGCGCTCGAGCACCTCGAGCACGTACTTCCTCTGGAACTCCTCCTTGGCTTTCTCGAGCGGCAGGATCTGGTTGTCAGCTTCCTTGCCGAGATCGAGATCCTCGGGCGACAAGAGCGCCTTGTCGCACAGGACGAGCGCTTTCTTGAGGCGGTTCTCGAGCTGCCGAATGTTTCCTGGCCAGGGGCTCTTCTTTATCGCCGCGAGGGCTTGCGGCGTGAAGCCGTGCACCTGAGAAGAAAGCTCTTCCGCATACTTTGAAAGCAGCGCCTTCGCGATGATTAGCACGTCGTCGCCTCGGTCGCGCAGCGGCGGAAGATAGAGATTGACCACGTTCAGCCGATAATAGAGGTCCTCGCGGAAACGCCCTCCGCGGATCTCGTCCTCCAGGATCCGATTGGTGGCCGCCACGACCCGGATGTCCACCTTCTCGGGCTTGCTGTCGCCGACGCGGAAGACGATGCGCTCTTGCAACGCGCGGAGGAGTTTTACTTGAAGATTGAGCGGCAGCTCGCCGATTTCGTCGAGGAAGAGCGTCCCGTTGCCAGCCGCCTGGAATTTCCCGGCGCGCGACGATACGGCCCCGGTGAATGCCCCTTTGACGTGGCCGAACAACTCGCTCTCGATGAGATTCTCCGGAATCGCACCGCAATTGATGACCATGAACGGCCCATTGGCGCGGTTGCTTCTGCGATGAATCTCGTGCGCGATGAGCTCTTTGCCCGTTCCCGTTTCGCCCGTGATGAGCACCGAGATGTCGGTCGTCGCAACCTTCTGCAGCTTGCGGAAGACCTCGAGCATCGATGGGCAGGACCCAATGATCTCCCCGAAGCGTTTGTCCTTCAGCTCCGCGACCAGCTTCTCCTTGTCGGCGCGAAGCGCGTGGAGCAGCATCGCATTCTCGAGGATGAGGCTCGCCTGCGCCGCAAAGATCGAGAGCACGTCGAGCTGGTTCTTGTCGAAGAGACCCTTCACGCGGTCATTGCCGACGTAGAGCACCCCCTGCACGTGGCCCTGCGAAACGAGGGGCGCGCACATGACGCTCGAGAGCCGCAGCGCAAGAACGCTCTCGCTCGTCTTGAACTGCGAGTCGGTGAGCGCGTCGCTGACGATGAGCGGACGCCCGGTTTCGATGACCTTGCGCACGATGCTGTCGCTGATCGTTCCGCTTGCGTCGGCGATGGCCTCGCGCTTGACGTTGCGCGCGGCACGAATCGTTCCGCCCCTGGCTGGCGGTTCGCGCTTTTCGCCTGCGCCGAGGACTCCCGCAGGCTCATTCGAAAACGCATCGTCGTTGAGTAGGATGAGTCCCCGCTCGGCTCCCGTCGCCTCGATGACGGTGTCCAGCATCGCCTCGAGGAGCCGATCGATGTCCTTCATCGTCATCAACTTCTCACTGAACTCGTAGAGTTTGCGCAGTCCTGCCAGTTGTTGCTGCGTCACCTGGAGCTGCGTCTCGCTAATCGTCGCCGTCGGTCTGGAGTCCGGCGAGCCGCTGCGGTCGGCCAGGGTCGCGTCCGAAGGAAAGCGACTGATTTTCTGTGGGTCGTCGAAGATGCTGAACGACAGGTCGACGTCCCCCAGCGTGATCCGGTCGCCATGGACCAGGCGCGTGCGGCGCTTTTTCTTACCGTTCACCAGAATTTCGGCCTGCTTGTCGACTTCCTCAAGGTTGAAGTCGCGGCCGTCGAAGAGCACCTGCACGTGCGTTTCGGCGAGCGTTTCGTTCGGGATCGCCACGTCGTTGCCGAGCGCGCACCCAACCGTCGTCACGGGCTTGTAAAGCACGAAAGTGCGCGGCGGGCCTTGGGAAGGAAACCACTTGAGGAGAGGCATCGGGCAAGCGCGCGCCTATCAGGCTCTTCTTCGACAGTACATCAAATGGTCGAGCGCACATGAAAACGTCGTCCAATTGACGTCCGCGGTGGAGCTGAGGCATAAGAGGCCCGTCCACGATCCGATCGTGGACTTTCGGAGGAGAGAACAATCATGAAGAAGATCGCAATCGTCGGGCTTCTCGCGGTCTTGGCATCGGCGGGCGCCATCGTCGCGGCCTGCGCCGACACCCCGCCGGCGCAGTCGCCGGCCAACTCGACCTCATCGCCGGCCGATACGTCGTCTGCGATGCCCGCGGGCAGCGCCGCGCCGAAGTGACGTTCGCTGCTGGCGAACATCGCGCGGCGCCTTGCGACAAGGGCTCCGCGTTTCTTTTTGTGTAACTGCTCAGAACTGACCGTACGCAGTCAGCTGGGCGCCGCCGCTTTGCGTCGGACCGATTGTGACTTGAAACGGCGGCATCCATGAGACGGTCCCTGGACCATCGGTCATGTTGGCCGTGAGCGCCGCAGCGAGACCGATTCCGGCGAGGCCGCCGACGGCATTGGCGATGAGCCCGTGTCGCGGATCGGCGCTGCTCCCGATGTAAAAAAAATAGACCGGTGTCGTTGCAAGCGTGCCGAGCAGATCGCCGAGCCACATGTATTTGATCGTCTGCCACGACGGGACGTAGA
>JALYHX010000791.1 GCA_030776305.1 Myxococcota bacterium | reverse complement strand
GAGCCATCCCAGCAAGAGGTACGTGTACCAAGCCAAGCAAGACACGCCTGACAATGCCAAACAAACGTGCGCGGCGCTGGGGGGGCGTCTCGTCGTGCTGCAGTCGCGCGACGAGCGCGAACAGCTTTGGCATGAACTATCCCACCTGACGGTCGCCCCTTCTGCGCTTTGGATCGGCTTGGCACAGGTCAGCGCGGGTAGCGCGCGCGTGTCCGCGTCGTGGGCTTGGGACGATTCGACGCCGGCCGATGGTCCCGATGCATACCCGTCCGTGTGGGGTGATCACCAGCCGGTTCAGCCGAGCGCGATCGCCCCTCCGACCACACTGACGACGCGTGCTTTCCTGTGGCACCAGCAGCCGCCCGGGATCGACGAGACGCTGGCTCGCAACGATCAAGCGCTTACGGAACTCCCGTTCGTCTGCGAAATCACCGCCTCGACGCGTGATCGCTAGTTTTCTTGGGCTTCGCGGTGCACTAGGAGGCGCGTCGCGCGGCGAGCCCGAGTCGCTACGAGGCGCAGTTCTCGAAAATGAAGTCGACTTGACCTTCGCACGTCTCCTGGACTTGGGTTCCGTCCATGAGTTTGACCTGCGTCATGCTCATGTTGACGAGCCTGGGGCAGGAGAGATGAGCCCAGATCCGTCCCGACGAGACCGCAGGGGACGTCGGCACGGGGCCTCCTGCGTACATGGGCGCGATCGAACAATCGTCCTCGCTGAAGGTTCCGTCCCAGAACGGAATATTGAAGACGGAATGGATATTGTTCGTCGCCGATCCGGAGCCATCGACATGGCCTGCGATACTGATGGATCCACCACGCATTCCACCGAGCGTCGCACTCAAGGTCACGTCGAAATTCCCGCTCACCTGACATTGCACGTGAACCACGGCAGCCCCGCTCTGTGTCGCACCATCCGGCACCCTGGCCGGTCCCGTTCCCATACACACCCCTGTCGTGGGATCGCAATTGCCGGTCGAAGTACCGATATCGAGGACGTCCCTGCGGCTGGTCTGATTGCACAGGTTGTTGTTGTTGGCGTCCCTCGATGCCCCCAACTGTGCAGCGACAAATGTCTGGGGGGTGACTTGCGTACTGGAGCATGCGACGAGGCCAGCCGAGGTCACGAAGGCGAGGACCGCAGCGTGGCGCACGGCATGTCCGCTCGCTCGTATCGCCGGCGATGCCGCGGGAGTGAACTGCCGGGACCGGGTCGAGACGGGAGGGGTGTGCGAGGTCATCGTGGGATCTCCACTGCCGGGGGGATGACCGGCGCGCGGCAATATAGCGCGTGCGCTCCAGAAAACGCGAAGTATCGATCGGAGCTCATATGGCGCACTGCGCCGAACTCCTCGTGACTAAATATGGTTTGCCGCGCTGAAGCCGCGCTGCAGATCGGCGATGAGATCGGCGGGGTCCTCCAGGCCTATCGAGAGCCGTATGAGTCCGTCGCCGATACCCAGGGCGCGGCGAGCCTCTGGCGGCAAGCTCGCGTGAGTCATGATGGCGGGGTGCTCCGCGAGGGATTCGACGCCCCCGAGGCTCTCGGCACATGCGAATACGCGCAGGGCACGCAAAAAGGCACTGGCCTTCGCAAGTCCGCCGTCGAGATCGAAGCTGATCATCCCGCCAGGCCCTTTCATTTGCCTGCCCGCGAGCGCATGGCCCTCGTGAGAGAGAAGCCCCGGATAGCGTACACGCGAGACCGACGGGTGCGCCTCGAGGTGCGCAGCGATGGCTTGGGCGCTCTCGACGTGACGTTTCATTCTCACTGCAAGTGTCTTGAGGCCGCGCAACACGAGGTAGCAGTCGAACGGACTCGGTACCGCGCCGACGGCTTTCTGCGCGAAATGCAGCTTCTCGGCGAGGGCGTCGTCGCTGGTCATGACGGCTCCGCCAACGACATCCGAGTGGCCGTTCAAGTACTTGGTCGTGGAATGAACGACCAGCGTCGCGCCAAGGGCGAGGGGACGCTGCAGCATTGGCGTGGCGAACGTGTTGTCGACGGCCAGTGGCACCCCGCGCATCCGCGCGACGCTCGCGATGGCACCGATGTCGAATATTTTCAGCATGGGGTTGCTCGGCGATTCCACCCAGACCAAGCGTGTGTTCGGTCGCATCGCTGCGCCGACGCGCGCCGGGTCGCTC
Source organism: Myxococcota bacterium (assembly GCA_030776305.1). Lineage (GTDB taxonomy): Bacteria > Myxococcota_A > Polyangia > Polyangiales > Polyangiaceae > Palsa-1150. The sequence goes on along the minus strand of JALYHX010000791.1, from coordinate 5,261 downwards.
ATATCGATGAAAGACGCTTCGACGCCGAATTGAGCGAAGACCTTGTCGAAGAGTCGGAATGTGCCGCCATAGACGTCGTCGCCGACGAGCACGTGGTCGCCGCCCCGGAGCCCGAGCAGCACCGCGGTCATTGCCGCACATCCGCTGCCGAACGCGATGGCGTGGGTCGCGCCTTCGAGGGACGCGAGGCACTGCTCGAGGGCGGTGCGCGTCGGATTGCCGGCGCGCGAGTAGTCGTAACCCTTGTGAACCCCGGGGCCGTCTTGCGCAAACGTGGAGGCGAGGACGATGGGGGTCATGACCGCGCCGGACAACGGGTCCGGATCCTGGCCCGCATGGATGCAAAGCGTGTCGAGCGAGCTGCCCGCAGGAAGGGACATGGCGCAGGGGAGTAGCACGAGGGGTCTTGCGTCGGCTGCTCGGCGCGGCGGGCTTTATTTTTCAGCCACTGGCTTGCCCAGCCGCAAGGCTGCGGCTGCCAGCGGTGGCAGAATGCCGAGTGTCGCCAATGTGGATGTCACCAATCCGCCAATGACGGCGATTGCGAGCGGTCGCTGAAGCTCCGCTCCGGCGCCGATGCCCAGCGCCAGAGGGAAAAGCCCAGCAAGGGTCGCGAGTGTGGTCATCGCGACCGGTCGGAGGCGTCGCTCCGCGGCGAGCGTGACGGCTCGGATGGGATCCTCACCAAGGTCGCGGGTCTTCTCTGCAGCCTCGAGCAGGAGCACCCCGTTCTTCACGACGAGTCCCACGAGGAGCACGCATCCCATGAGCGACGAGGCGTTGAGGGGCGTGCCCGTCACGAGGAGCGCTCCGAACGCGCCGACGATCGCGACCGGCACCGACCCGAGGACGAGAGCCGCGACGAGCAGCCGCCGAAACTGCGCGGCGAGCACGGTGAGAACGAGGACGAGCGCAAACGCGCCGACGGTGGCGAGTTGGCGCACCGTTTCGCGCTGGCTCTCCGCCTGCCCGCCCAGGACCATGCGGTATCCCTTTGGAAGAACAATGTCGCGCGCTTTTCGCGTCACCTCGTCCGCAACGGACCCGATGTCGCGGTTCTCGGTATCGGCGGTTACCGTAACCATCGGCTGGAGCGCCTCGTGCAACAGCATCGATGGCGACGTGCCTGCCTTTGGATCGGCGACGGCCTCGAAGAGCGTCGTCTTGTCGCCGGCGACGAAGGGAATGCGCAGAACCCGCTCGGGATCGAAGCGCACGGGATCTGGGTAGCGCACGCGAACGCCCACGAGTCGGTCGAACCGGCGAATCGCCCCGACACGCGTGCCGGCCAGCGCGCTGTCGAGCTGGAGGCTCACGTCGTCGGGCGTCATCCCCAGCCGCGCGATCGTGTCGCGGCGCATGGTGTACCGGAGCTCCGGCGCTTCGCGCTCGTTGCCGTCGTAGAGGTCGACCAGTCCCGGCACGTCGTGAACCCGGCCCGCAAGGTCATCTGCGATGCGATGCAGCTCCGCATAGTCGGGGCCGAAGACCTTCACTTCGAGCGGTCGCGGATTGCCTGCCAGGTCGTTGAGCACATCCTGCAGTACCTGCACGAACTCGACGCGGACTTCGGGGTACTTTTGCTCGATGCGCGCACGAAGGTCCGCGACGACATCCGAGGAAGCGCGCGACCGCGTGGACGTCAGACTCACCATGATGTCACCACGATTGAGCTGCGTCGCGGCTGCGGGTCCCATCTCCGCCCCGAGACGCCGTGAAAACGTTCGCACCTCGGGGATGCTCCGAAGCTCTGCCTCGATCCGCAGTGCATACGCCTCGGTCGTTGCCAAGGAAGTGCCCGCCGGCAGAAAGTAGTCGATGACGAACGCCCCTTCGTCCATTTGCGGCAAGAATCCCCGCTGGAGCGCCGGCACGATGGCCACGCCGGCGGCGATGACGACCAAGAGCGCCAGTGCTGCGACGAGCGGACGCGGGACGACGACTCGCAGAACGCGGTCATAAGCGTCCAGAAGTCGCCGGCGCTCCGCGTGCGGCGCGGGCGACAACGTCCATGCTGCCGCGAGCGGGACGAGCGCCAAGGCGACGGCGAGTGATACGAGCACCGCGGACGTCACGGTGAACGCGAGCGCCCGGAAGAAGTCGCCCACGACGCCCCCCAGGAATGCGAGAGGCACGAACACGACGACGGTCGTCAGGGTCGTCCCGATGACCGCGGGCGCCAATTCGAGGGTGCCGTCGACGGTCGCGGTGCGCACATCGGCGCCCGCGTCCCGGTGGCGGGCAATCGCTTCGATCATGACGATCGCGTCGTCGACGACGAGCCCGATGGCCACGGCCATTCCCCCCAGCGACATCAGGTTTAGCGTCTGCCCGGCGAGGCGCATTGCGAGGAAAGTCACGGCAAGCGTAAGTGGAACGGAGACACCGGCGAGGAGTCCGGCGCGCACGTCGCGCAAAAACACGCCGACGACTGCGGCGCACAAAAAAATGCCAATGAGAATGGCATCGCGAACGCTGGCCATCGACTCACGTACGAGGCGCGCCTGATCGTAGACCGGCGTGAGCGTCACTCCCGCGGGAAGAGACGCCGCCAGTTCGTGCGCTGCCGCGATTGCGGTCTCGACGACGGTCGTGGTGCTTGCGCCGGGAAGGCGAGCCACGGAAAGGACGACGGTATTTCCGCGAGGCCCACCGACTCGCACGAGGCGGTCCTCATGGCCGTCGACCACCTCGGCGATGGCTCCGAGAGGCACCGTCACGCCATCGGGGGCCGTCGTCAGAGGCATCTCGCGGATGTCGGCGATGCTCTTCGGCTGCGCGTCACCGATGAGCGTGACGAGCTGCCGGTCCCGGTCTACTCGGCCCACCGCGCTGAGGCCCATCGCGGTCCGCATGGCATCCGCGACTCTGCTCGGTGTCAGGTGCAACGCAGCCGTCGACTCCGGGTCGAGGATGACCTCCACTTCACGAACGTCGCCTCCCAGCACTTCGATACGACCCACGCCACCCACACCGGCCAACGTCGGGCGAACGACGAGCTCCGCGAGCTCTCTCAGCTCGCGGGGGTCGACCGCGCCCGACAGATTGAACGTGACCACCGGAAACGATCCCGTCGTGACCCGTTCGACGAGGAGCTCCGAGCCCGGCGGAAGCTCGCCACGAACCTCGTTCGCATGGGATTCGACGAGCTGGAGCGCGCGCCACATGTCCGTGTCCGGCGTGAACTGAAGCGAGATCTCCGTCGCACCGCGGATCGTTTTCGAACGAATTCGCTGCAATCCGAGGACGGTCGTGAGTGTCTGCTCGAGCGGCCGCGTCACGTTCGTGAGAAATACGTCCGCGGGAGCCCCTCCCGTGCGCGCAACGACGACGATGCGAGGGAACTCGACCTCCGGATAGATTCCACTCGGTAGCGACAACGCGGCAGCGACGCCGAGTCCGACGAGTATCAGGGTTGCAAACCACACCGCAGCCGCGTGACGCCGCAACAGATCGAGCAAGGCCGTCATTTGCCCTCGACGATCGGCGTGCCGGTCTCCAGGCCCAACACGTGGTCGACCGCCACCCTTTCTCCCTCGGCCACCCCGGCGACCACTTCGACGCGCGCGTCGTCGCGCCATCCGACGTTTATCGTGCGAATCTCCGCCTTGCCGTCCTTGCAGATCGCGAGTTCGGCTCCGTCGGCGACGGCGCCTTTCATCGCGCTGGCGGGCACGACCAGCACGTCGCGCCGTTCGCCGACCGCCAGTGTGGCGGTCCCGAACATGCCCAGCACGACAGGAAACGCGGAGTCGACGGCGATGCGCACGAGCCCCAATCCCGTCGCGGGGTCGAGGGCCGTGGAGCGCGCGCGCACGGTGCCCGAGATTCGGTCGCCTCCCGTCGCAAGGACGATGCTTGCGAGCTGCCCGGGATTGACGCCGACCAATTGTCGTTCGGTCGCATCCGCGTCGAACTCGGCCAGCGTCGTCGACGCGAGCTGCACGATGGGCGTTGCCGCCGTTCCGTCGACCAGCGCCCCTACGCCTCGCCACACGCGCGTGACGACACCATCGAATGTGGTGCGCACTTGGACGCGTCCCAAGGTGCGCCGGGCCACGTCCGCGCCGGCTACCGCGGCACTGATCGCAGAGTGCGCCTGCGCGGCGCGCGCCGCCGTGTCGTCGAGCTCTTGCTTCGCCGCGATGCCGCGGGCGACCAACTGACGCGTCCGCTCGAGTGTGGCATCGGCATTGGCGGCGGCTGATTTGGCTTGATCGAGCGCCGCGTTGGCCTGCGTGAGCGCGCCCCGCGTGGTGTTGTCGTCGATGGTGGCGACGATCGCGCCGGCCGCGACACGGTCACCCTCGTGCACGTGGACTTCCACGACGCGGCCTGGCACCTGCGACGCCACCGGGAGGTCGCCCCCTGGCGGAGCCGTTACCCTGCCGCGGAGCGTTTCGGTGACGCCGACTGTTTCGCGTGCGGCAGGGACGCAGCGCACGGGGACGGGGATCGGTGCTTCGTGCTCGTCGACCGCATGATGGCATGCAGCGACCAAGAGAACGGAAGAAAGTACGATCCTCACGTGCCGCCCACGGCGTGCTCTACGTCGGCCCACGCCGTGGCGCGCGAGGCTTGCGCTTGCAGCGCCGAGACGCGGGTGTCCACGAGCGCCCGCTCTGCGTCGAGAACCGCGACGAGCGGAGCGCGGCCGAGCGTGTACGCTTCTTCAGTCGCCTTTGCGGCGGCTTGCGCTGCCGGGACCACAGCATCGGCGAGGGTGCGCTGGCGCGCCGTGGCTGCCTCGAGTGTGCGGTACGCAGCGGTGAGCTCTGCGGTCCCCAGCGCGTGCGCGGCTCGGAGGCGGGCACGTGCGACGTCGCCGAAGGCAAGCTCGCGTTCGATGTAGGCGCCGCGCCGGTTCAGGATCGGAACTTCGATCGATAGCTGCGCGCGGTAGTTGACGGTTCCCGGTGCGAGCGTTGGGTCGAGCGCATCGACACCGAGGTCGAGGATCAGGTTGGGTCTGACGAGCGCTCGCTCACGATCGGCCCTCGCGGCTGCCGCGCGAACGTCCGACTGCTCGCGACGTACTGGTGGGCTCGCTTCGAGCCGAGCGAGCAGCGCCTCGAGCGGCGGGACCGCATCCGGAGGGGTAGGGGGTCCACTCGTGCGCAGCGAACCTCCGTCGGCGACGTTCATCCACCGGCCAAGGTCGCTGGCCGCCGCGCTGACTTGTGCCGTCGCATCGAGCACATCCGCGTCGGCGCGCAGCTTTTCCGCATGCACGCGCAGCGCCTCGAGCTGCGGTGCTGCGC
>JALYHX010000790.1 GCA_030776305.1 Myxococcota bacterium | reverse complement strand
AACACAGACAACCAACGCAAAGTCGCGGGCGACCAACGCAAAGTCGCGGGCAACCAACGCAAGGTCGCGGGCGACCAACGCAGGGCTTGTCCGGGCTTGTCCGAAAATTTGTGTAACTGGACGAGGGTGGGTGGCCTTCCTCCCGACGCGCGCGCGCGATGCACGAGCCGAGCAAAGCGAGTTCACTCGAACTCTTGCTCCTCCGTCAGCGTCCGTTCGAGCGCCGCGAGCCCTTCGCTGACATCGAGACGCACGCCGAAGTGCCGGAAGCTCATTCCAATCGCGTAGAGCGCCTTGAACAAGTTGTGCGATCGGCATTGCTCACCCATCTGCCCGATGCGCACGATGTCCAGACCGAACGACCCCGAGATCTCGACGCGAAATTTGCGCGACATGTACGAGAGCACCGACTTGGCGTCCACCCCTTCGGGGACTCGGATTCCAACGACGGAGTCGAGTCGATGCTCGACCGGAATGAAGAGGCGCAGCCCCACCGCCTCGAGACCCGCCTGGAGCGACCGCGAACTGATCCGGTGTCGCTCGTGGCGTACCACGAGGCCTTCGGCACACACGAGGCGCAGCGCTTCGTAGAGCGCGAGGATCCCCGGCACCGGCGCGGTGTAGTGGTACTGATGGTCGCCCCAGAACCGCTGCGCGCGCACGGCATCGAGGCACCAGTGCGTTGGCGGCTCCGCGCGCCGTTGAATCATTTGCCAGGCGCGATCGGAGAATGCGATCAGCGACACGCCTGGGATGGAAGAGAGCCCCTTCTGACCGCCCGTGACGACCACATCGAGCCCCCAAGCGTCCATCTCGAGCGGCATCGTGCTCAATGTCACGACGGCGTCGACAATCGTCAGGGCGCCATGATCGCGCGCCAAACGCGCGATCTCCGGAAGCTCACCGTTGAGGACGCCGCATGATGTCTCGCCCTGCACGAGCGTGACGACATCGTATCGCTGCTTCGCGAGCGCGGCTCGCGTCATCTCCGCTGTGATCGGCCTCCCGGTCTCGGGCTCGACGACCGTCACGTCGGCGCCGACGCACGTAGCCATCTCGCCGAGTCGTCCGCTGAACGTGCCCGTCTTCAGGCAGAGCACGCGACGGCCCGGCCAGAGCAGATTGGCAACGGCCATCTCCATCGCCGCCGAGGCGGGACCGGCGACTCCCATGATCTTGTCAGCGTGTGTTTGGAACGCATAGCGCGCCATGTCCTTGAGATTCTCGACGACGCGGTCCATCGTCTCGCCGAGGTGATTGATGACCACGCCGTTGGCGCGCGCGACGGCGTGGGGGATCGGGACCGGTCCGGCGCCCATGAGCAGGAGCGGCTCGGACGGCAGAATGGAATCGAGCGGCGCGAGCTGAGGCGGCGGGAAGGAGACGCCCTCGCTGGTGATCTTGCTCCTGTTCATGAAGCTGGGTGCCATCTCGCCTCCGAAGCGCCCTATCACTGCGCCTTCTGGCACTGAGCGCTGCACCCCGGAGTGCTGTCGCATTGCTCGCCGAACTGCGCCTGCACGATTCCGTCCCCGCAGAACGGCGCGGACGTGCAGTCGGTCACGCAGACGGCGGGCCCATACGCCGTCGCGACCGGCACGTTGCCCGGGCCCTTGTCGCACTGCTCCGGCGGACTCTGGACGGTCCCATCGCCGCAATACGGAGCCCATTTGCAGCCCGGTCCGCAGACCATCGACGACGACCCGCCGTAAGTCGCGAGGTTCGTGCCATCGTCGCATTGCTCTCCGAATTGCGGTTGGACCACCGCATCATCGCAGTATGGAGCGAGCGTACAATCTGTCGTGCAGATGCCGCGTCCGTACGCCGTCGCCGCGGGCACGTTGGCCGAGGCGCTGTCGCATTGCTCGGTGCCCGCCACGACGCCGTCGCCGCAGGTTGCGTGGCATTGAGAGATGGTGTGCACGAAGCCGCTTAATCCGACGGCGTAGTTCGACGCGCATGTGTGGCGTTCGGCCTGGAAGAGATCGACCGAGTACCATCCACCGTCCACGAGATGCAGCGCGGCGCCCGTCGCGGTGTTCAGCGTGATGGTCTGGGTGGCGGCGTTGTGAACGCCCCCGAGATCGACGACGAGCTGGCCGTTGATGAAGGCCCAGACATCGTCGTCGCCCGTGAACGTGAAGACCGCGGGCGTCGTTGCCGCAACGGCGGCTTGGTATGTGAAAATGTAGTGGAGCTCGCTCGTGAACGAGAAGTTGTGCATCGTTGCGTCGCACGCCGCACCGAGCTGTGGAGTCGTACCCGCGTTCCAGCCGAGGCCGTCCAGCGGAAAGAACCCCGGAGCGGTACTGGCAAATGAGTACGCATTCGAACCCGGCGCTTGCTGCGCGAGCGTGAGCGTCGTTGGCTTTCCCGTCGCGTCGAGATAGACGAGCTTGGCGTACGGGTTGAGGTCACCCGGCCCGCCGTCGCCCGCGTCGCTTGCG
>JALYHX010000789.1 GCA_030776305.1 Myxococcota bacterium | reverse complement strand
CGAAGCCGGAGCTCGCGGGCACGTAGGCCGACAGGATTTCCGCGGTCCCGGACCGAGGGCAATCTCGATGCGTCATCCGACGTCGATCGTGACTTTCGCGCAGCTCGTCGCGTATCCGAGGACGCGTTTGGTCACTGGGAACGCTCGTGCAGAGGAAAGGACCAATGCGATCTCGGTGAGTGCTTCGTCTCCGCGCGTGCCGTAGCGAGCGCGGATCTTTTCGCGCAGATCGCCCTCGTCGTATGTCGCACGCATGACGCGGTCGACGAAGCGGTACGTGTCGGCGAGCTCCTCCGGCAGATCATCGACGCGGCCGTCCACCACGGCTCGCAAGACGTCGACCGGTACCCCGGCTTTCTTTGCGACGTTGACCGTCGTCTGCAAGCACGGCCCGCAGTCTTCGTGCTTGGCTGCAGCGATCCGCACGACGTGGAATGGCGCCAGGGGAAGGGCGCGCCGATAACGCGATACGCCGGTCAACCTGCCGAACCTGATGAAGGCGCCGACGGACGCACGCAGGATGAAGCGAACGTACTCGAGCGACTCGCCCAACGACGCCTCGGTGGCGGAGATGGCCCGGAAGAAAAACCACCGCATCATGCCTTACCTCCTTTCGAACCCCACGAGGTTCCCAACCGCGTTCCCGGTGCTCCCCCAGTCATCTCCAGAACACCTGTGAGAGGAGCTCTTCACGACGCATGGATTTCCCGCACGACTCGCTTCGCCGATGCGAGCGCTCCGTGCATGAAACCTGGTCGACAGGATGTATGGTCGCCGGCAAAGTGAATCCTGCCTTCCGAGCTCCAGAGGCCGGCCCCGAACGCTGACATCTGTCCAATCGCGAACCAGGAGTATGCGCCGCGAGCAAACGGATCTCCATCCCAGCACTTCGATGCACCGATCACGAAATGCCGCTGCATCCCCGGATGCACTTTCTCGACATCGTCGAGCGCTCGGGCCAAGATCGTTCTGTCGTCAAATGCGAGGAGCTTCCGCGCGCGTTCCCGAGTCACGTAGGCCGACAGGATTCCCGCGGTACCGGACAGGAGCGACGTTTCGTCGCGCAAGTCACCCAGCGGCAGGTCCGTCGACGCATTGCCAGACTCTCCCCGCTCACTCCAGAAGGGACGATCGGCTTCCATCCATATCCGAACGACGGACGCCATCCGAAGCTCCTGAATCGCGAGCCGTTTGGTGGTCGAGAGCGGTGGCGTAATTTCGATATGCCGGAGCACCGAATATGGGATCGCACAAACCACGCGAGTCGTCTCCAATTACCGCGTCTCGCCATTCTGAACGAACGTCACGCGCACGAGGCGACCGTTTTGATCGAGGCGTACGAGGCGCGCACCATAAACGATGCGTCCGCCGAGTCTCGCTGCGAGCATCATGGGCAATCGATCGCTTCCCCCGACGACTCGGCCTCCGCCTCCCAGATCGATTTCGCGCAGTATCGAAGCGGCTTCGCGCATCAGCGAAAGCGCCGATGTCTTCTTGATGGCGTCGCCGGGTGTGAAGGCGTCTTCCACCCAAGAGACGAACGCGGGCGAAGCGCGCTGACCTCGCAGCCAATCCGCCGCCGAAATTCGGTCGTAGATTCCGAGATCGCCTGAGCCGTCCATCGCAGCGGGCGCGACGCCGGCGAGTGGCCCCAAGCAACGTTTCAATCGCTCCGCGAAGTCGAGGCGACTCTCTTCGGAAGACAATCCTTGCGGATCCACGTCGTGGCCAGGCAACGTCAGGGTACGTGCGCCGTTTGCGTAACGGGGAGATGGCAGCTCTGGCGGGCGCGCAGGGCGCTCGACCTTCACGTCGAGCGATTTGCAGAGTGCCAGCAAATCTGGGTCGCCGACGACGTGCTTTGCTCCTGCTTCTACGTAGAGACCGTCGACGAAAGGGGCCCGGATCGTGAGGATACGCCCGCCGGGCCGCGATTGCGCTTCGAGCACGATCACGTCGAGACCTGCCCTGACCAGGTCGTCCGCCGCAGCCAAGCCGGCCAGTCCTGCCCCAACCACGAGGACGTCCGGTCGCCTCGACGCAACGCTCTTGGCAGACGCGCGACACGCCACGCCGACCCCTGCGAGCGATCCGACGAGAAGTTGTCGGCGGCCGACTCTCATGGCAGCGAACCCGACACGCCGAACTTCATGAAGGGGCCGACGGACGCACGCAGGAGGAAGCGAACGTACTCGAGCGACTCGCCCAACGACGCCTCGGTGGCGGAGATGGTCCGGAAGAAAACCACCGCATCGAGCGATGCGGAAGGCTCACGGAGTGATCGTCACCTGGGCCACGTGAACGAGTGTGGACGCCCAGTAGGTTTGCTCGGTGCACAGTCGCGCTCCGAAGTCATCCCTTGAATCGGAGAACGAACGGAAAAATAAGGGATTCTGTGATCCGACCGTGGGCTGGTACACGCCCATATGGTTGTCGTAGTCGCCCCAGTAATGGGTTCCGGTGCTGTCGCACGGCAGTTGGTAATCGGATTCCTGTCGGATGTTCGCCACGCCTCCGAAGGGATATCCGAAATCCGCGGAGAAGACGCCGATGCTCGGTGCGCCTACGTCCGACTGCTGCAGCCACGCAGTCTTGTAAATCGTCTCTTCGCCGAAGAGCCTGTTGCCGACTGCAACCGTCGGAGCAAATGCATCGGAGCCCATGTCGATCGTATCCGGAAGGACAGTGCATTGTCCGCTCGTGTCATTGGGGAAGCAGGCGGACAGCTTGAGTATGGTGTGCGTGCCAGAGGGGTGTTCCGACATGTATACGACGCTTACGTTTTCGCCCGAGTTTCTCAAGTCGCTCGCGACCAAGCTCAAGCCGGGGCCATTTTGAATCAAGATTCCATGACTTGGAACGGCGGCGCTCCAGAAATCGGTCGCCACACGTTTTGGCCAGAAGGGGGCGTGTCCCCAGCCATCTGTGACGGGATCGTACATTTGTAGCCAAAGTTCGGTATTTCCCACGCCGGCGGCGAGATAAATGCGGCCGGTTTCGTTGCCCATTCCAGAGTGGGAAGCGATCATTCTCGGATGTCCCCCAGCCGCCAGGTTGGGGAATGGATTCGGTAGCTGTGCAAAAGCGCCGGTCGGCGTGCGCGCGCGCCAAACATGGATGCCTCCCAAGGCGACCGAGGTGGCGTCGGCGAAGGCCGCGAGAACGGTCCCCCCCTTGGAACCCACGATCTCGCTGCCGTCGTAAAAATCGAAATTGGGCGTATGCAGGCAGTCTTTCGCAGCCACGCCAAACGTCTTGCCACCATCGGTCGAACGCGCCACGCACGCTCCGCCGGCAAAGGGATTCACCGGACCGGCAATGACGCCGCGCTGTGTGCAGCGCCCGCTACGGTCCCGGCGATTGCACGGAAACTTCACGTCAGGGATTGCATCCATCGTCATAAAAACGTTCGGGGTGCCCGGCACTTGTCCCAGCCCAGGGTCGCTCCAGATCACGGCCCACCCTGAAGGCGGCCGCAAACGCTGCGGCGCCGCGAACGGGCCGCTTGTCCCGTCCGCCCAGGCCCAACCCATTTGGCTAGTCCCGTACGTTACGGTACGCGCCGCCTTAGGGTCGGC
>JALYHX010000788.1 GCA_030776305.1 Myxococcota bacterium | reverse complement strand
CTTCACGGCGGAGCACGTCGAGCGCGTGTACGCCCGTTCGTACCGCGACGCGTGCGACCGTTTGGCGCGCGCGCAGCGGCGCACGTTGCGTGCGCAATCGAATCTCGACCTGTGGGCGGCGGAGCTTTGCGCGACACTGCGCGAGATCGGCCCCGTCGCGTGGGGCCGCGACGACCGATCGCGCGTCGAGCCCGGCGCATGGCTTACCGAGCGGGCGCGGGCGCTCCGTGAGCTTGCCCCGTGATTGTCCAGGCTCCGAAGCGCGCTTGCGCGGGGCATCGGATCGACTGGCTGTCAGTGGCGTTCAGGGTGCGCTGGCCCCTGCACGCGATCGGATACGTGAAAGAGCGCCTAGAAGTCGCGGCCGAACACGGCGAAGCCGCGTGCGATTTGTCGGGCGACTTGTGGCGCCTCGCGCCCCCTCGGGGGCCGGCCATCTGGCTCGATTGCGAGGCGCGAGGCGAGCGCCTCGAAGTCTGTTTCAGCGAGGAGGGCAGCTACGTAGAAGGCGCGGGGGAAGTGATCCCGGGATGGACCCTGGGGGTGCATTTCTCGGGGGTTGCGCTCGCGCGCCGTGGGACCGAAGGGGCGATCGCGCGGGCGTGGTCGATCGCGCGTCGTGCGGGCGACGTGTTCGAAGCGCGCGTCAGGCGCGTCGACGTGACGAGCGATTGGGCCGGCGTTGTCGCCGGCGGATTGATTGACGATGCTTGGTACCGGCTCGCGCTCGCGCGCGGCAATGAGGAAGGGGAAACCCATGCTGAACGGCGAAACATCTGGAACCTGCGGCGAGAGTTACCTGATAGGGGAGATCCCGGACGAGTCCCCCCCGTACCCGGTCCCCTCGCCAAAGCCGTTTCTAGAAAGTCCACGCAACTCGGTTTACTACCGCGGCGCAAAAAGGACCGGGTGGACGTTCGGAAGGGGAGGTGACCTTTCCGTCCGCGTTTACGACAAGACCGAAGAGCTTCGATTCAGAGAGGCGAGCGCGGAGAGCGCCAAGGCGCGGATCGCGGCGAGTGACAAGGCGGCGCAAGAGGCGACCATATGGGCCCAGAACGGCTGGACCCCTGGCGAACCGGTCACGCGCGTGGAAGTTCAGGTCAGGGGGACGGCGCTAAACGAGCTGTGCGGCAGGTGCGAAGTGAAGGTCCGATCGTCCGGCGATCCCGACGACTACGAGCGCGCGGTTGACGCCGCAGCGGCGCAAATGGCGGCGCTTCTCGAGCACGCCGTCGACGGGATTTGGCAATACACAACGCGCAAATGGCTGCGCCACGTCGAGCCGACACGCACGCGCCGAAGCCGAAGCCCGGTTTCAGAGTGGTGGAAGGAGGTGCAATCGGTCGTGTTCCATCACAAGGACGAGCCGCCCTGCGAGCGCGTACGGCGTCGCAGTGCGGTCCGTAGCTCGCAAGCCCTCGGCGCGGCGATGTCGCTGGCGACCTATCACGGCTTGATGTCCCCATGGGTTGACACGTCGAACCCCGGGGGCTGGAAGCTTCCGGACGAACGCGAAGAAGCCAAGCAGGCGGAGCAAGAGGGCGGAGCACGCCAGCGATTGGAATTTGAGGTGCTTCGAATCTTGACCGCGTGCGCGCCGATCATCCTCGAGGATATGGTCGCGACCGCTGCCGGCAGCGAAGAGCGCGCGCTCGAACATCTTATCGCCCGCTGGACCGCGCAAACGGCGCGCTACGCCGCGGGCTCGACGGACCGGCCGCCGGACATTCCATGGAGACCATCGCGAGGAGTCGCCACGATTCCGCGGGTCCACGTGCACTAACGAGTCACTTTTTGACTTCGAAAGGGCGGTCACTTTTGGCTGTCTTCCCGTGCGACCATGGCGGCATGTCATTCGAGTACCAGCAAGAAGACGTGCGACTTCGTTTGCTTTACGGGCGGAGCGTCGGAGTCACTGGCGCGACCGCGATCCGTGAGAGAACGGGCTGCACGCCCGACGATGCGTGGCGCCTGTCGATTGTGCGGGATATCGCGAGCGCGGTGCTGTTGGAGCAGTGGCAGGCGGGGCAGCTCTCATGGAGACGCCTGTGGCGTCTGGCGACCGACAACCCATTTGACCAGGGTGCGCAACTGCGGATAGCGACGCACGGAAAAGGTAAGTCAAAAAAAGCTTTGCTGGACGCGACCGGCCCGCTGCCTTCATCGTCCAGATAGACGGGGGGGCGTCGCGCTCGCGTGGTGTTCGCGGCAAGTCGCTTTGCCCCTTCCGTCGATGGACGAAAGGGCAAAAGCAAATGTCGTCGGCTGCATTGGTGAAGGCGCGTGAACATCTCTCGCGCATGCATGCGCGGGTACAGTCACTCAAAGGGAAGGGCGAGGAAGCGGTAGGCGAGACCATCGCCGCGGTGGAAGTCGTGGGCGGCGCGGCCGCTGCGGGCTTCATCGATGAAAAGTGGGGCACCGACGACGGTAGCGGGATCAAGATGGCCCATTTGCACGGCGTTCCCGCGAACCTGCTTCTCGGGGCCGGCGGAAAGCTCGTGACCTTTATGGGAATCGCTGGAAAGCAGAGCCAGCATGCGCACGACGTCTCGAACGGTTTCCTTGCCGGGTACGGCTATCACCTTGGCATCGCAGCGGCGAAGAAAGCAGCGACAGTCTAGGGGGCGGCGCGCGGCGGCGCGGTTCTGTCCGCGTGGCTGCAGTAGGGCAATCGCTAATTTCCACTTCTGAGAATCCAAGGAAAGAGACAACACAATGACTACATTGCGAGAGGCGCAAATCGCGCGATCCATTCATGCACCGATGGCTCGCGCATTCGCGGCCATGCCGCCCCACCTGAATCCAATCGTTACGCCGTCTGCCGCGACCAAGCTCCCGGCGCATTTGCAGCCCATTGCAAATGCCATCGCATCGGACCCGGAGCTATCGGCAATCGCAACCGGCGCGAGTAGCGCCTCGGGCGGATCGCCGGACGATGCGTCCGATCGCGTGGTCGGCAATCAGGGCACGCAACATCGGTTGCCAGGCGTGCGGCACCAGATCTGCGGTATGGCGCCGATCGTGTTCGCGGGCGCGGGAAGCGCAACGGGCGTGTTCTCGCCGCAAACGCGCTTTAAGGGCGACCGCCTTGTGATTCCGAGCGCGACGGTTGCGGGCGTGACTCTCTCGAACATGCTCGTCGGCACGAAGCCTCAGTACGCCGCAGCAAGTGTCGAGGCGTCGGACATGTTCGAGGAGCAGTCGACGGGCGGGATCTGGGATCTCGACCTGTGCGACGTGGGGCAGAAGATTCAGGCCACGTTCGCCGCGACAGCGGCCGGCACGGTGTACGCGTGCATCATCGGCCAAGCGATCGACGGCAAACCCTACCCGCGGATGCGTTCTGTGATGAAGCGCATCGGATTCCAAAACATCGCCATCGGGGCAGGCGCGAATTTCAACGTCACGATCGCCCCGCAGGTGAGGTTTAAGACGCGGCGGATCATCCTCGATGACGCGACCGCGAAATACTTCGTCATTAACTCGTTCAACATCGGGATTACGCCGCAGTTCATCTCGGGGGATCCGGTCCCGGCCGCTGCGTTCACCGAGCTGGCGCAAGACATGTGGCTCGATTTCGACGAGGCCTATATCGGAAACGTGCTGACCCTGAACGTCACCAATTTCGACGCCGCGGCGCACAATTTCCAAGGCGCATTGCTCGGGGACATCGACCCGCGCGATTTGGCGAGCGCGAGCAATAATCAATACCAGTAGAGCTTCGCGCGGCGCGACGCTTTCCTTTGGGGGCCGGGGGGTCGCAGTCCTTTGCAACGCTAACCGTGAAGTGAGAGAAGGGCGAAGCGCGCCATGAATCGACGTGGACCGGCGGATGATGAGCGGTGGCCGGGCGGCTATTTTGATCCGCGCGCGACAGCTCCAGCGCTTGTCGAGATGGACCAAGCGCTCGCGGACGCTGGCGCGGTCGCGGGCTCGCGCGGACCGGCGGAAGACAACGCGCCGCTCGCGCAGGTCTCTCCAATCTCGACGCCGGACGCTCCGCAGGGTCCTCCGCCGGAAGCGTACGGGCGGGTTGTGCGCCTTCCGTGCAGTTTCGGGCAGAGCGCTGTGATGAACGCTATCTGGACGCCTGATGAAGGCACCGAGGAACCCTGGACCATTACAACGCAAGTTGTGAGTGGGCCGATGCAAGCCATCGGCGGAGACGGGAGCGGGACGCCAGCGTCGATCGTGGCGAAGATTCAATGGATGGTAGGTGGCGCCACCTTTTCCAAGGTCATCAATCTGCGCAACACGGTGGCGCAGCAGCTTCCCGTTTTGGCGCGCAAGGTGATGGTCGATCTTCAGGTGATCAACATCAATAACGCGGTCAGTCATGTTGATGTCGCGGTAGGGGTCGCGCGCGGTGGCATGCTGACGAGCATCGAACGGCTCGCGCCTTCGTGGGCCTTTTCAGAAAACCTCAACGGCCTAGCGTCAGAGGTCGCGCTAGGGCCGGGCGTGCTTCTGAGCGCGATCGGAATCGTGGGAACTGCTCCCACGGCGGGGCCCTATTATCCAATGTTTCTGGACTTGGAGCCCGGCTTGGCGCTTGGCGCGCTCGCGGGTCTTTTCCCGTTTCTGGTCTGCACTCCGATCACAGGCGCCGGGCAGCTCTTCTCCATGTCGGATGAGTTTGTCGCGGAGTTCTCATTTCAGAAAAAGCTGTGGTTCGCGTGGTCCACGACACCTGGCCATGTGACTTTGCCGGCTTTGGGCCTCGCCTATTGCCTGAACCTGAAGATCGGAAGCTGAGCGGCCACCATGCCTCCGTTCGGTCTTCCAGTTGCGCCGCCAGTTGCCTCCGCGCCAGCGGGCGGTGCTGGCGCGGGTGCATGGACGACGCTCCTCGACTTGGATTTTACGGCGCAACCGACGCAAGTGTTCGCGGCCGATGGTGTGTTCGTCATCGCTGGTAAGAATTGGACCAAGGTCAATTCGGCCAGCGAGGGCGCTCATATGAACATTTTAAACGGGACGGGCCTTCAGATGCCCGGCCCGAACGGGGCTTTGAACGTGGCGGGCGTAGGTTGCCCGTATCTGTGGCTGCCTCTTAGCGCGATTCTGGGTTCTGTGGTCGCGGATTGGGCCACGGCTGTGCGTATCTATGCGAGCTTGGTCAATGAAACGTTTGTCGTGGGCCATGCGCCGAATGGATTCGTGGTCGGTATTTGCAACGATAGTGCCGGCGGGGCGCAAGATAACGGGATATTTCTTTTACGAGGGACAGACACGGGCGGAGGGGGTTCAGGCCATAATGTGAGGTGGGCACGGTTGGGCGCAAACGCGCAATCGCAAGAGGTGGATGATTCGTTCGTACCCGCAGCGGGAAACGGGACGATCTGTTTTGAGATGGCTCGCGTGGGAGCGTCATGCGTTGCGCCACAGGGTTTCCACGCTGCCCCCTTAGCGGCTGGCGCGGTATTTCCAGCGCTGTCCGCATTCAAGCCGGACGTGTCGGGTGGCAACACGTTGCAGGTTGTCAGGATGGGCGCGACCGTATCCACCTTCGCGCAAATGGGCGTACTTATCGGCGCATCGTCGCAAGGTGGTGGCGGATATTCGGGTGGGCTGCAACGCCTTCGCGTGGACGTGCGACCGTGAAGGCCTTCGTCCTTGCCGCGTTCGGCCCCTTCGCGACACGGTTCGAGGGGCGCCTAGGGTTCATGTACACGGACAAGTTGGGCTTGGTCACGACGGGCATAGGCAACAAGATCGACGATGGCCCAAGTGCGCCGCCGGGCGCGACGAGTGCGCCCACTCCATGGCGGTACGCGGAGGCGTTGACACTGCCGTGGAAGCACGCGGACGGAAGCCCCGCGAACACAGGCGACATTGCGGCCGAGTGGCACGCAATGAAACTCGCATGGCCGAGCGTGCAAAGCAGCGCGTGTCGCGCGCTTGCGACGCTGCATCTTGATCCCGCGGACATCGATCATCTTGTCGCGGAAAAGGCGCACGAGAATGACGATGCTCTGCGCGCGATCTTCGCGAACTTCGACGCGCTCCCCGCCGACGCGCAGCTCGCGATCCATTCGATGGCGTGGGCGATGGGAACCGAAGGCGTTCGAAAGTTCGTTCACTTGGTAGCAGCCGTGAACCGTGGTGACTTCCGCGAAGCGGCGGCTCAATGCCACATGCAGGGCGTAGGAATCGCGGATCGCAATGCTGCGAACGTCGCGCTCTTCACGAATGCGGCTGTCGTGACAGAGACGGGCGGGGATCCGGAAACACTCTGGTTCCCGCACTCCGTGACAGCCGCGGACGTGCCAGCGGGTGGGGGTTGGAAGCCTTTCGCTGCAATCGGTGCATCGGTTGTCGCTGCAGGCCTGGCGGCATGGGCCATCGTCGGAAGGGGGCGATCGTGACGGTCTTCGGTTCGCACACGGTGCACGAGCTTTCGGATCAGGTGACGTTGCAGGACGCGCGCGAGGCGGCGCTCGCGAGAGCGGGAGACCTTGCGGCGGGCGCGTGGGAAGCGGCGGATTCACGCGGTCATGCGCAATGGGTCGCGGACTTCGCGGCGTGGCTTCATGCGTACCAGGCGCCGCGCGCTGCGGCGCATGCTGCCGTTTTGGGTACGCCCGCAAACCTGTGGGACCTGGTACCTGCGGAAGACGTGTACGTCGCGTTTGTCGCAGCGTTCCATCCATGGAGTGACTTGAACCGTCGCATGATTGCAGCCCCCGCCTCTGTGGCCGCCTTCGCGCCCACCAAAGCAGACGACCCGCCCCCAGGAAACGCGCCGGACGCGGATCTTGGCGTGTTCAAGAGGGCCGATGTTGCGACCCACGCGATCGACGCTGCGGGCGCATCGGTCGCAAGCGCGGTTGCAAGCGTCGTCCCCTCGACCACCAAGCTTGCCATCGTGGGCGCGCTCGGTCTCGGTGCGCTGCTCCTTGTCGCAAGGATCGTGAAATGAGCCGTCATGGATGAGACCAAGGACAGGATCGCGTCGTGGCTTCGGGGGATCGAGGGGGTGGGGTGCACGCGCGTCGAGGCGCGACACTTGGTCGCGGGCGCGGAAGGTGGAAGCGTGGTCGCGACGTTCGAGGGGACGACGATCGCCCTCGATGACATCGTTGCGCGCCTCGATAGTGATGCGGAAGCGGTCGGGGGCGTGCAGCGGTATTCTCTGCTTGCGTTTCGGGCCGATACCAAGGCTCCGCGCGATCGGCTGTCACTTCGAGTCGACGGCGGAGCGGACGGAGACGTGTCAGCGAGCGAACCCGCGAGCCTTCGCGGCGCGCTGTCCCAACAGATGCGCCACAACGAAGCGCTCGTGCGAATGTTGGGGACCATGTGCGGTTCGAGCCTGGACGCCATGAGCAAGCAAACGAAAAACCTCGCCGAAGCGCTCGAAAACGCGAACGCGGATCGCGTTGAAATGTGGGGACTTCTTCGCCAGCTCGCGACACACGATCGCGAAAAGGTTGTTGTAGACGCGGAGCTTGCGAGCAAGGCCAAGCAAGAGGATCTCTTGCGCGAATCGCTCGGCCTGATTGTTCCGGGGATCGTCGCGAAGTTTCTCCCGTCGCCCGCGGTCAAGGAGAGCGCGTTGACCAAGCTGGTCGAATCGCTCACGCCCGAGCAGCAAGAAACGGTGTTCGGCGTACTGACAGTAGACCAGCGGGTTGCGCTCTCTGCTGTGCTCGACGATGTGATTAAGAAGAGCGAGGCGAATCACGCGCCTCAGAATGGCGCGGTCCCCGATGTCAAGGGCTAATCTCGTAACGGATGGAGTGCGCGCCGCGCGCGTATTCGGCAAGGTCCTGAGCGGCGAGCTCTCCGTCGCGGACGTGCTCTTAGGCCGTCGAGAGGCGCCCGACGCGACGTGCGAGAGCGAGCCGTCGACGTCGCCCGCTCCGCGTTGCGAGAAAGAGCCCGGTTGCGTCGGCAGGCCTGGACACGTCGGGGGTTGCACGTTCGATGCGGTCGAGGAAAAGGAGACGAGCGAAACATGAAGCGTCGAGCATGGACCCTCTTCTTGTGGGTTCTGGGAAGCTGTCCCGCTGCAAGCACGCCGGTACTTGTGGCCGCGTGCGTCACGGGCCGGCCAGCGGCCGCGGACTTGGCGTCTTACGCGGCGGAGCAGCAGGGGTGCGTGAGTGCCCACGACACGCGCGCCGATATCGACGCGTGTCGCACGGCGGCGCGCTCTCGATGGTGCGCGCAGTGGAAAGACGAAGTCAATTGCCCAGCGCGCGGAGGCAATCAGCCATGACCGTGAACGTCCCGTTGACGCTTGGGCAAGCGCTCCTTTTTGTGGAATCGGAGTCAGTTCCGATCGCTCACCTACTGGCACTCGCCGGGGCGGCGATCTCCAAGGTCCAGCAACGCCAAGGCGCGGCGATCGACGGCGTAGTGGTCCTGGCGGAAGGCGCCGCAGATGTTGCCGAAGAGCTGAAACTGAAAGGAAAGTGACCGCCTTGTATTTTCGCGTTGTCATCCCGTTTGGGATCGTGGTCGCGCTCGCCTCTTACTGGGCGGTTGCCAAGGCGAAGGCCGAAGTCGCGCAAGTCGAGAAAGAGAGGCTGTGATGTTCCCTCTCCTCTTGCTCGGGGTCGCGCTTTTCGTGCTGACAAAGCTTCCGAGCGGTAGTGCGCCGCCGGCGGCGCTCGCGCCTACGGTGGCGAAGGGCTCGGGCCCGGTCCCAGCGTGGCCGCTGCAGCAGTTCGCGGCGCTGCAGCAGGGCAGACACTACTTTTTCACGTTGCCTGTGATCGGCGCCGCGAACACGTCC
Organism: Myxococcota bacterium; assembly: GCA_030776305.1. GTDB lineage: Bacteria > Myxococcota_A > Polyangia > Polyangiales > Polyangiaceae > Palsa-1150. The sequence continues at coordinate 8,708 of JALYHX010000788.1, read as the reverse complement.
GCCCTATCGGCCGCGCTTACGCTTCTGGGTTTCACCGATGTGCAAGTGTTCGATACTGGCGCGAGTCTCGCGAAAGCGCCCGCGCCGCACCCTCCCGGGTGGGAATCCGCGAATCATGTGTCGCCAGTCGCGTGCGGGCGCTGGCAAGGTGCGGCGGGGGATTTCCCCGTGGTCTCGTCGCTCGTGCCGCTCGGGTTCGACGTGACAAGCAAGCTTTCCGTGTACCTGTCCACCGAAGACTGGCTGGCCTTGCACACGCAAGCGTGAACGAGCGAAGTATCATGGACGTCTCTGTCTCTGGCACACTGAACGCGGCGCAGTCCGTGGGATCGGCCCCCGACGCGACGGACTTGATCCTTGCTCAATTGAGCAAGATCTCAAAAGACGGAGGCACGCTTGCGAATGCCGCGACCGCCGAGATCTACGGCGCGCCGGAAGTCCGCACGGCCATCAATAAGGGCGCCGAGATCATTCGGGACGCCAAGCCCGTCATCGCGCTCGCGCAGCTTGCGCTTTCAGGCAAGGACCCGGACCCGATGGCGCTCGTTTCTGGCATGAGCGGAGTGGTGGGCATGGCCAATCCGCTTGCGGGCGCGGTCGTATTTGCGATGGGCTCGATCATGGTCGGGCTTACGAGCGCGGCGAACGGCCTATTTGTGTCGCTTGGCCTGCAGCATGTCCTACCCACAAATGAGTCTGTGGTAGGGGGCATCGTCGTCGGAAGGATGCCCACGCCGCGCCCCCCTGTTGTCAACGATGCCGGAACGGATGTCAGCTTCGATCCCTTGTGGATGCACTGGGACACGATCGTCGCGACAGAGCACGAGGGCGGCAACGTCTACAACTTCCACGGAATGCAAGCGATCCTTTTGCAGACGGATCTTTCTACGGCGCATCGCCCTGTGGCCGATCCGGTCATGTGGCGGATCTTGGAAGTCGTCGCGCCGAAATGGCCGGAGAACTACGCGCTTCCCGTACCGCATTACCCGAATCCGCAAAACGACTTTGAACGCTTCTTTTATCCGATGCTCAAAAAGACGATCGAGCACTGGTACAACGCCAATCCGTACATGGACCCGCGTGACCTTCTCGGCATGGCGGTCAAGGCGTGGAATCAGTTGCACACGGCCGGCGACAAGCGCGTCTACTCGCCAGCCGAGGGAAAGAGCGATTCGGTTGTGAGCTTCCTGCTTTCGGGTGCGGCAGATTGCAAGGGCGCCGCGCAACGCGGTTTAGACGTGACGGTCAATCTTGGACCCATGGTCGCATCGCCCGTCGCGGCGCACGCGGCCGTTGTGAACAGGATGGCCGTGCGCACGGGGCCGATGGCCACTGCCGTGCGATCGACGATCGCGGCCATCTCGCGCGCCGCGGTGGTCACGCCCGCGCCGTCGAAGCTTCCCGCGCCAGTCGAGAAGATTCTTCCTGCTCCCATCGACAAGCGTCCGGCGCACCCGTCGCAATGGTCCATAGGGGAGACGATTGTGGCATGCGGCGCAGTGGGCGGGGTAGCCGCGCTCGTTCTGTCACGCGACTAGGGGAAGGGATGAGGCAATGGCAATCAGTACAAGCAAGGAAGTACAGCACGCGCTCAATATGTTAGGCGCGAGTCCGCCTCTTGTGGAGGACGGGAAGTTCGGCGACAAGAGCAAAGCCGCATGCGTGCTCTTTCAGCGTGCGCACGCGCTCACCGTCGACGGCGTACCAGGCAATCAGACAAAGGCAGCGCTTCAAGTCGCGCTCGATATGCAGGCGGCGGGGGTCCCGTCGACGCCTTCGACGCCGGTCACCTTCGGGGCGGATTTCGTGGGCCCCTTGCCGATGCCCGTCGCGGCGTCGGCTCCGAACGCGCCAGTCATCGCGGTGCACATGCCGGGGGCTGCTGCAACGCCGTCGACGCCAGCGGTCCCGCCTCACACGTTGCACATTACGACGGCCACGGGCGCGACGGTTCCAAAGCCGCTCGGTACGCCCGTGCCAAAGCCGTCCGTTCCGTGGACCACGGCGGAGAAAGCCGGCGTTGCGGCTGGCGTCGCTGGCCTGGTAGCAGCAGGGTATTTCGGGATGAGCAAGGGAGGGAGACGCCGATGATGAGCCCAGGCTTGCCAGGTTTTGCGCCTCCGCCCCCGCGCCCGGTTGTCGTGCTGCATCTGGGCGGCGCGCCAGCCGTTCCAGCAACGCCGACGTCGCCCGCAGTGCCAGCGGTGGCGCCGCAGACGCTGCACGTCGACGTCGCGACGGGCGACACGACGGCGCATCCCCTCGGGACGATGCCGCCTGCCGGAACGCCGGTGACGTCGGTCATTGGCAGCGCGGAATCTTTCCTTGCGGGCATGTCGAGCAAGATGAAAGCAGGACTCGGCGTAGGGATCGCCGCCGCTGCCTTCGTGCTATTTCACAAGTCGAAGCGATGACGCTCACACAGCAGCAAAGGGCGACGTTCCTGCATGCGGGCGCAACGGCTGGAAGTTTTCTGCTTGCGCTCGTGCTCGACGTGTCGGGGCATCTCTCGCCGCAAAGTCACACGCTGGCCGTCACGCTTATTGGCGGTCTGGGTCTGTCGACGGCGGTCTCGGCGTTCCGTGCACGCGCGCCTGTCGGGGGTCCGGCGCTTGAGCAGGCGATCGCGGAGCTTGTCGCAACGCACCTTCCTGGGCTCATCCACCACGCGCAAGGCGAGCTTTCGAACGCGCGTGCGGCGTTCGACAGATACCTAGAACGCCAGCTAGGGCAGGCATCGAACGCGCCCACGAATCCCGCAACGCCAGGAAGCAAGGCGGCGGAGCGTGCGTCCGCACGCGATGCCGCGCGCACCTATTACCCTCCCGACCCTTCCGAAAAGATCGGCTAACGGGCGCGGCTTCGCGTGACGGATCCGCTCGCGCCGAAAGGGCGTTCCGTGTGGCTCTGGCTCTCCATGCGCGATGCGCGACGCCTCGCGCTCTTGGCGCGCGACGCAGACACGACGATGGGGGAGGTTCTGAGCGACTTGATCCGCGAGCGCTTCAGTGCGCGCTGTTCGGGGGGGCCGCCGGCGGAGCCTGGTGCAGCTCGATGAACTGCCGTTGCCCAGCATGGAGGCAATCCTTGGCCACGAACGTGATGACCACGGTGATGGTCGTTCCAGAGGCAAGCGCCACGGCCCAAAGCGCGAATTTCCAGAGTTGCTTTTGCCAATACCGCACGGCTGGCGGGGTGTCGGTTGGGATCGGTACGATGTGACTTTGCGTGGCGATTTCATCGTCGAAATCGATTTGCAATTCCTCGATCGCGGCGCGCTGATCCTCGATGACCCTGGCCAAGTCGTGCGCGCTGGGTTCGCGCCGTACGCTCGGTTGCATTTCTTGCACGTCGTGGATGCTCGCAAGCCTTCGCCGATGTCGCGGCGCTGGACGTGGGGGCGCGGGCGGAAGCTTCATCGCCCGCAATGGTAACCCCCTCTTCGGCCCGCGTGCTTAGAGCTCGCAGCAATAAAGGGTGAACGGGGCCGGGTGGGCGGGGTCGACGGGAAAGAGTACGGGCGCGCACGTCGGGCCGCGGACTTCATTGTTTGGACACGCCCACGCATGAATGCTCGCGCCTGCGTCGGCGCATTTGTAGGCAAGCATCGGGATCGGCGCGCACGTTGCGCCGTCGAACGTCTCGGCGCCCGCATCGGGAGTTTCGCTCGCGCCGGGCGCGGCGGAGCAGCCGAAAAAGAGTGCGCTTTGCAGCGCTGTAGCGACAATGGCGATCGCGAACGGTACCCGATGCATGTTCAGAACCCCTTCCAATTGGACGCTACTTGGTACGGTCCGATCGGGGCGTGCCGCTAGGGGCGAGCGTCGCTCACATGGGGGCGCTTGAATCTTCGGGCCGATCGTGCGTCTATCTCTCAAGCGGTTCCGCGGGCGTCGCGGAGCCATTCAAAGACGTCTCTGGACGTCGGAGGAGCAGCATGGCCACGTATCGCATCGAAGAGACCGTTGTGAAGACGGAGAACGCCTCGACCCATTGGGACGAGGAAACGGACTGGGACGGTCGCAATCATGTGAGCCGCGCGACGGGCTCGCAGTTCACGCACCAAACGCTCTACCGCTCGCGGCGCGGGCGATACTGGGTGGAGCACACGAGCCAGTGGCAGGGCAGCACGCCGCACGCCGAGTGGGTGAGCCCGCAAGAGGCGGCGCGGTGGCTGATCCTCAATGGCCACGATCTGCCGGAAGACCTGTCCGCGATGGAGTCGGAAGTCTCCGAATAGCGCTACAGCGAGATTTGCAGCGTCAACGCGATCCCTGATTCGAAGGGCGTGGCGAACGCGGCGCCGCGCACTCCGACGTGTAGTGCGCGCGACGTGAAGATCCGCCCGACGTTCGAGAAGGGCGCGAGCGGTGGCGCGGGCTGAGCGAGTGCGAGCGCGAGCAAAAACATGGTCCTTCCTCGAGGAACGGTTCAGGACCACAAAAGACGAACCCCCCTGCCACACGACACGCGGCAGAGGGGAATCGCCTCTTGGGTTCTAGCGGTGGGTGCCGCGTAGTGGGGAGCAAGGTTATCTCCGGAACGCGTGTCCAGCAAGACGCGCCGCGTAGTCCCACTCCGCCACGCATGTGCAAACGTGCAAGGTTGCGCCGTGTGTGGATCGCGGCGTAGACCTTAGGACTGGGTTCAATTGGGCGAAAGCAGTCGCCCTGGGTGTCGCGCTCTCTTGCTCTCGCGCGCGCACTCTGGGTGTGTGGACGTGTGAGGTGGGTGCACGGTCGCTTCGGAGAGCAAGGGTTCTAGTGGGCAGTTCATGGGTGTCATTGCCATTGCGCGGGGGCGCGTCGGGATAGATCTGCGTCGGTACAAGCGTCCCCGGGGGAAGGGAACGATCGTGAAAGAAGGGGATATCTACCGAGCGCGCCTTCCGGGCTCGCGAGAGACGGTGGGCATTGACGAGACGTACGAAGGAGCGGAGCGCGCGCTAGACGCGGCGCTTTCGGCCGTCGACGGGACAGCGCCCGACGACGCGGCGCGCATGCCGCTCGCGGGATGGATGACGCATTGTTCGACGCTTCGCGACCGCGAAAACCTTCGCGACATGGCCACAGAGCGCGGACGCATTCTCCATCACGTCATCCGCGATCCATTCGGTGCGATTCCCTTGGCGCTTGTCGACGCGCCAGCGTGTCGCGCGTGGGTCGCGAGACTCTGCCTGAAAGGGGGAGGGGGAAGGGGCGTGCGTCGCGCGGGGAAACCCTTGTCGACCTCCACGATCAACAATGTGATGATTCTTGTACGTGTGGCCTTCGATCGCGCTGTGGAGCTTGGCGTACTCGAGGTGAGCCCAATGAAGGGCGTAAAGATGCCTCGTGGACGAAAGCGATCGACCGATGTGCGCACCGTCGACGCGTGGACCGTGCTGGAAAGCGAAGAGCAGCAAGCGCTACTTCGCGCGCTCGCGCCCGAATCCGCGCTCGTTCGTGCGCTAGTCACTACAGCGATCGGGACGGGCATGCGGCGAGGGGAAATTCTGCACCTTCGATGGGAAGACGTTGGGCTCGACGCGCGCGAGCCCTGGGTGATGGTGCGCTACGGAAAGAAAGATGGTCCCACCAAGGGGGGCCGTCCGAGGCGCATTCCGCTTTTTGGGCTCGCACTCGAAGCAATGCGCGCGTGGGCGGATATCGCGCGCCCGCGCCGGTTCGGTTTGGCCGTCGGTTTGGCCGAGAACGGATGTTATGTGGAGTCCGCGCGCGCGCCTCTCGCGAATTCGGCCGCGGACATCGCGGGAGGCGCGATCGCGCCAGCGGCCGCTGTGGGTGCGACCGCCGAAACTGGCCTGCAGTCAAGCGAGAACGGCACCATAACATCCGTTATCGGCGAGGAGCCCGCGCGCCGCTTGAAGGGGTGCGTCTTTCCGAATGACATGGGCGCGGCGCGGCTGAAGATCCCGGCGCGCGCGTTCGCTCGCGCATTGAAGCGCGCGGGGATTGACCGGAACGTGCGCTGGCATGATCTCCGGCACACGTGCGCGACGAGCCTTCTGGAAGGCATGTGGGGACCGGCGTGGAGTGTCACGGAAGTCCAGCAACTCCTGGGTCACAAGAGCGCGTCGACTACCGAGCGTTACCTGCATGCGCGGAGCCGCCTCGTATTCCGACGTGCGCGAGAATCCTACGGATTTTCCCGAGACACACTAAAGACTCCCCCCGAATGATCCGTCTATCCTAGTACGGGTAATTGGTCCCCGAGCCGGGCGCGGCGGGGACTGACAGCGCGGCGAGGGAAGGTCCCCCCGCGCTGTGGGCGGCGCGGGTGGGTTACTGAACATGGAGCGGGACACGGGTCTCGAAACCTGTTCCCAGCGTTCAGTGGGTGAAAAGGCCCCTGACCAAACCCACCCCCCGCCATGTGTTCCGCGCCCCTTGGGATGGGTGTCATGGGTGCAGCGGTCAAAAGTGGGATGTGTCGCGCGGCGGGCTGCAATCGCGAGGCGGTAGAGACGTCGGGCGCTCCCGGCGAACAGACATGCGGCGCGCTTGTGTGCAAGCTCCGCGTCAGATGGCAAGAGCACGCCGCGGCGGAGCGGATCGACGAAACCGAGGCGAACCTCGCGCGCGCGCATGCGCACCTTTTAGAGATTTCGCGGCGGTTCGCGGCTGCCGATGCGCGCCCGCGCGCGTACGCGGGCGACGGATCGCCACTCTCCGAAGGCGAGCGCGAACGGCGCGTCGTGCAGCTCATGTCCGCGGCGTCGGCGTTCGCCGAGGCGGAAGTCGCGTTCGAGCGTCGCAAGGGTGTGCCATGACAGGAAAGACGCCTTGCCCCACGTGCGTGGCCATGGCTGAGCGCGAAATCACGAGCCAACCCCCCGAGCGGGCCGTCGAACTCGCACACATTTTGGGAATGGTCGTGGCGATCGAAATCGTCGGAGGCAGGTCTCCCGAAGAGGCCCGGGCGTACTCGTCGGTGCTCCTCTGTGCGGAGCACGCAAACGATCTTTTCCTGTCAGCAGGCTATCTCGTCGAAGCCTTCAAGAGCGCGGGCGCATCGTGAGCGCCTACCCCGTGTACGTCGCGGCGCCCTACGCGCGCGCGCCGGAAGTTCGCGCGCTGCACGACGAACTACATGCGCGCGGCTGCCAACCGGTCTCGCATTGGGCGCGCCTCGCCAAGGGGCTGGACACATGCGCGACCATGGGTGCTTCCGAGCTTGCGAGTGTGAACGAGCTAAACGATGCGTGCATCGAAAAAGCCGCAGCGGTCATCGCGCTCACGTTCGATGGCGAAGGTGGCGAGATGTTTTGCGAGATCGAACGCGCCCGCGTTGCGGGGGTTCCTGTCCTCTGGACGGGGCCGCGGTTTATCCCGACGTGCGCGCGCACGGGCGTCTACGTCGTGTCGCTCGCGCGAGCGCTCGACGCGCTTGCGAGGGTTGCGGACGTGTCGAGCCATCCGAACGCGCGTCTAAGTGCGCGCCTTCGCCTTCATCGATTTCTTTTGATTGATTCCGAGGCGCGCGTGCGATGCGCCTGAACGTGACGGACTACAAAAGCGCGCGCGCGAGCGGGCGCGGAAAGGTGACGGGACCACGCATCCCGTCCGTCCGGGCCTCCGGGGACGACGCAACCGGAGGCGTTCTTCCGAACGTTGAAAGGGTTCAGGGGTGACGGCCATGCAAGCGGATCTTCGAATTGAGATCGGGAACGCGGTGGAGCGGTTCGAGGGGCTAGGGAGACGTTATTTGGAGGAGGGAGACTTCGCGAGCGCGGGCGCGGCGTTCGCGATTCAGCATTGGATCTTCGCGTTCGCGCTTGAGGATCGCGGCGCTACCGCGGCGCTTCCGTTCGTCGAAGAGAAAAAGGCCAAGGCGCCCACGGGCAAGAAGCGCGGGCGCAAGCCAAAAGTGGCCGCGCAAGTGTCGATGCCGGGGGCATCACGTGGAGACACGGACAGGCCGCCGGCGGAGACCGCGAATGGGGTGTCCGATGGATGAGGCGAAGCTCTGTTCGCAAGTCGGCTGTAGTGCGGACGCTGTGGCGTCCTACGAATGGCCCGGTCAGGGCGTCATGTTCGCGTGCGCGTGGCATGCGCTTCGCGCGGTCGAAGTCATGCGGGCGTTTGGCTGCCCTCTCGTTCTTCGCCCGCACGGTAGGACGCTCGACGATCTGAATGACCTATTGACCGCGGTTCTCCGCGATTGGCTCGGCGTAACCCACGACGCGGAGCGCTCGACGAACGGTGCGTCACCATCGTCACCATCGTCACGCGAAGGCATGTAGGCGCATGTCGGAATCACGGTCGAAAACCGTTGCGGGGGGGTTTGTAACACCCCCCGCAGCTAACCAGAGGGAAGCCGGAACGCAGTGTAGGCGCACCGGGGGGCGACAGTACGGAGGCGCGAAGGCAGACAAGGGAAACAGCAACGAAGTTGCGCCCTTGTCTGCCGCCGTGGGGTCCAGGGGCGAAGCCCCTGGGGCGCCATCATCCGGATACGCGGCACTGAACATCCGAAAGGTGGCGCAAGACGCCACCTGGCATCGAGGCACCTGGGAAGACCGGTTGCTTGCCGACATGTCGGCATGGTGCGAGCGCGCCCAAGCCGACCTACCCCGCATGGCGGCCAGCGTGGCCCTAGAGCTCGTCAAGCGCGGCGCGCGCGCGGCATGCGCCGAGGTGACGGCAGCTCTCCGCGAGCTCCGTGAGCGTGCCAGCGCACGCACGCGCGCGCGCGAAACGCTGGAC
>JALYHX010000787.1 GCA_030776305.1 Myxococcota bacterium | reverse complement strand
CGTTCCTTCGGGAAGTGACGCCTGCTTGCGGCGTAGCGAGCTCGGCGGTCGATGAAAGAGACGCTGGAAGGTCTCGTTGAAGCGACGGACGCTCCCGAACCCTGCCGCAAGAGCGATCTCACCCATGGGAAGGCGAGTGTCATCGATCAGCTGCTTCGCAAAGAGCACCCGCCGGGTCTGAGCGACCGCAAGGGGGGAAGCGCCCAAATGCTCGTTGAACAGACGACGGAGCTGACGGCCCCCGACGCCGAGCCGTTCGGCGAGTCGGTCGACGCTCGCGTCCCCACCATCGAGCTCTCCTTCGGCGATGAGCGCGAGCCCTCTCGATACCGTATTCGAAGTCCCCCGCCACGAACCGACCTCCGGCGCAGTCTCCGGCCGACAGCGCAGGCAGGGCCGAAATCCTGCCTCCTGGGCAGCGGCAGCCGATGGGTAGAAGCGGCAATGCTCGAACTTGGCGGGTGCGGCTGGGCACACGGGCCGGCAATAGATGCCGGTCGAGATCACGCCCACGAAGAGGCGGCCGTCGAATCGCTCGTCCCGCGATTGAACGGCGATGTAAGAGGTCGCGGGATCAAGCATGTGCGGTGATTCATAATAGGCGTTGGGGCATCGGGCTGGCGGCTTTCGGACCCGATGGCCGAGGCGGGGTGCGGCACTCACGCCCGAGCCTTCATCGACGGCAGCTTACGAAGCGCCGCGGCCCTGCGTTCGATGCGCTTACGAGATGGATTTTCGAGGCCGGAAGATGCTGAAGGAGCTCGAAAGGGCCTGTCAAATCGAGCTGCGTGAGTCCCGGGTAAAGCAGCATGCCGACGTGGGTCGTCATCACGGAGTACATCTCCGCGGTACAGCGTAGCCCGGCTTTCTGCTCGGAGATTGCGATCTCCAGAGCCCAGCGTTAGTGGAGGCCATGCTTCTCATTGGCCAGTTCGATTCGCCCTTCGTTCGCCGCGTGGCCATCGCTCTACACCACTACGATCTGGCCTACGAGCACCGCCCCTGGTCGGTCTGGGGTCAAGCCGAGGACATCGCGAAGTACAATCCGTTGCGACGGGTGCCCGTCCTCGTCATGAACGACGGTGAGACACTCATCGAGAGCTCCGCCATCCTCGATGCTCTCGACGACCAAGTCACAGACGAACACCGCCTCCTACCGCGTAGCGGTGCCAAGCGACGCGCGGGGCTTCGCGTTTGCGCGCTTGCCACCGGGATGGCCGATAAGGTCGTGAGTCTTTTCTACGAACGGGCCCTACGCAACGATGAACGGCGTAGCCGAACGTGGATGGACCGTTGTGCTGTCCAAATCACCGAGACGTTGGACCTGCTGGAGAAAGAACGGGCGAACGTGACGGGCCCATACTGGTTCGGTGGACTATCGCACGCCGACATCGCCGTCACGTGCGCGATGCGGTTCTTGGGCGAAGCTGATCCCGAACTGTCGCGACAGCGCTCACGTCCGGCGCTCGCGGCACATGCGGAGTATTGCGAGGCGATGCCGCTCTTTCAGAGCGCCGTTCAGGCGTTTCATGTGGCTCTGTAGGTGGACGCACCGGGCAAGCTGGGCATTGGTCTCATTTGGGGACTCGCCAGCCTTCTAGCCACGAGAACCGGCGGGGACGCCAGAGCTCAGTCGCTATGCACGCGCTGCCACCGATACAACGTCGAAAGATCGATGCCCAAAATTTCGGCGGCCCGCTGCTTGTTGCCCCCCGTCTGCGCGAGTACCCACTGCGTGTACGCGTGGCTCATTCGCCGGAGCGTCCAGGGCGGTTGGTGCGAAGACTGCCAGGACGGCGTCTGCGCCTCTCCCGGCGGACCGGCGGCAAGATGGCGAGGACGCAGCGCCTCTTCGCTTGAAAAGACGACCGCGCGTTCGATAGCGCTGGCAAGCTCCCGGACGTTGCCCGGCCACGGGGCTTCCATGAGCGCGTGAAGGGCAACGTCGTCGATGGACCGCACCATGGATCCAGACGCTCGCTGGCGCGCTTCCTCCAGGAAATGCTGGGCAAGCGCCGGAATGTCCTCGCGATGTTCTCGAAGCGGTGGGACGAACACGGGCAAGACGTTGAGCCGGAAATAGAGATCCTCCCGGAACCTGCCCTCGCGGATGAGCGCGGGCAGCTCCCGATGCGTCGCCGCGATCACGCGAACGTCGATGCGGTGCGCCCGGTCGCTTCCGACGGGCCGCACCTCGCCGAACTGAAGAACGCGCAGAAGCTTCGATTGCATGCGCATCGGCATGTCGCCGATTTCGTCCAGCAACAGCGTCCCGCCGTCCGCCTCCGTCAGCAGCCCTCTCCGCGCGTGCAACGCCCCGGTGAACGCACCGCGCACGTGTCCGAACACCTCGCTCTCGATGAGGTCTTCCTGGAAGGCAGACGTGTTCACGGCGACGAATGGGCGGTCGTGACGGTTCCCGCGCGCATGGATCGCGCGCGCGACGATCTCCTTGCCGACGCCCGTCTCCCCCGTGATGAGAACGGGCGCGCTCGATGCCGCGACGCGATCGATCGAGGCGTGCAGCGCGCGCATGGCGGGTCCCGGGCCAATGAGTTCCCAGTCACCCCCATCGGCGCGCCGTGGCGTGCGCCGCACCGTGTCTTCTCCGTCCTGGCGACGTTGATGACCGATGGCCCCGGCCACCATCGTCCGTAACTCGTCGATGTCGCAGGGCTTGGTCACGTACTGAAAGGCGCCCCGTTTGATCGCGGTGACCGCGTCGTGGACTTCGCCCATCGCCGTCATGACGATGAAGGGCAGCGATGGTTGGAGCTTTTTGACCTTATCGAGGAGCTCGAGCCCATCCATCCCCTCCATACGCACGTCGCAAATGACGGCGTCGAAGGCTTCCCGGGAGAGAGCGTCGAGGGCGCCCGCGGCGCTCGCCACGAGCTCGCACGTCTGGCCGCCGCCGGAGAAGACCATCCCGAGCATTTCGCGCACGTCCAGATCGTCGTCGACGATGAGCAGCCGCGTATTCGTCGCGGCTCCTCTGGCGCTGCTCATCGGGGGCGGAGCGTAGCAGTCCGGCTCGACTTTCGCCTGAGTGTCCCCGGCAAATTCCGACGCGAGTGCGCGCGAGCGCGCGCTGACTGGGTCATCGTTCTTCATGAGAATATGCCTCCGGTCCGACCCCCGACTCGATGACAAAGGTCGTCGCTCGGCGGAGCGGGCCCGACCTGTGGAACCTCAATTCTCGCTAGGACGTTGCAGATACGACTGCTGCGTATCGAGGTAAGGCTTGTAATGCTCACGATAGAAGTCGGCCTTGTTGTCCCGCCACTGCCGGACGGCTCCCGCCCATGCGCACGCTCGAATCGTGCACCATGCGAGGTCCAACTGGTGAGGTAGGAATCCAGAGCGCGCGCTGGTCGGGTAAAGATGGTGATTGTTGTGCCATTCGCCCGCGACGTACCCCGGCCACCACTGGTTGATCGAGAGGTCTTTGCGGTTGAAGTCGTTGCCTGCCCGCTGCGAGTCTCGCCCACGGCCGTGCGAGTCGAAGTTGAACGTGCGAATACCGAACGCCCACAGGAAAGACGCTCCGAAGATTGCAGTGGCAAGCGCGTGCCCACCCAGCGTGAACAACACGGCGTACCAGAACGTCCAGTTGATGACGTATTGCCGCACCGTGGTGAAGGGGTGGGTGACCGAGCCCCACCTCAGATATTGCTCATACGAATTGAGCCGAAGGCCCGTGTGCTCCAGCATCCGTACGACGCGGCGATACTCGACTTGCGTCAAGTCTTTCGCGATCGGCTGGTGATTGACGTCCGCGAGGAAGCAGTAGAGCCACCCGCCATGAGCATTGTACGGATCGCCCGGCCTCTCTGCGAACCGATGATGGACGTGATGGGAGACCACATACAGCTCTTCGCTGGCGATTTTGATGACCAGGTTGCGACAGACGAAGCGCCAGATGGGACTTGTGAACGAGAACGCTCGGTGCGTGCAGTAGCGATGGAGATAGATGGTCCCGTGCGTGCCCAGCACCACCATGCTGTAGATCATCCCCACGCCGAGCAGCCAGAACTGAAAATGGTGCGCGAGGAACGCGACGAGGAATGGGAGCAGGGCAAGGCTCGATGCCCAGCTCCAGAGTGGCAACCACTGTTTGCGCGAGCGAAGGACGTTGAGCCGCGCCGTGAACTCGCCCAGGAGCTCGCGGCGGCTGGGCACGTAAAGACGCCCGTCGCGAGCAAAACCGTACGCCGGAGGTTCGAGCACGCGAGCCAAGAATGGCGAGGCGCTTGTTTTGTCGGCCGAAGTGGCGCGACGCCAGCCAGGAGCGGTCTTGCCGTGCGCGTCGGGTGCTGCGCTCCCGTCCGAAAGCCCACCTCTCAAGCCCACGGTAGTGCTCTGCTTTGTCGGTGGGGGGATGCTCGGGTCGGATGTCATGAGCCCCCCCTTGCATTTGCACGCGCCGTACCACGTGTCCATTGCATTCGGGCCGCACCGCGGCGCTGGGGGACGGTCTCGCTTTGGCATGTTGCAAATGCGCCTTGCAAAATACGAAGCCCCCGCAAGTGGGTGATTGGGCGTTTGCAACCAACGCGTGGCGATGTGGGCTCGCTCGCAGGCTACTGTCCCAAGTACAGATCCGCGACATTTTGACGAGCCTCGTCGTGGCCCGTGGCCCAGCGGTAGCGAATCCCCAGCTCGCCGAAGTCGCCGCCGGCGATTCCGAGGGAGTCCCGACTCCAGATGGGGACGACGAGAAGCCCCAATGCCTCGAGGTGATCGTCGATGGCGAAGCTCGCCACGACGCCGCCGCGGTAAAGAAG
>JALYHX010000786.1 GCA_030776305.1 Myxococcota bacterium | reverse complement strand
CAACGCAGGAAGGCTGTTCGGCGCCGACCTCGCTCTCGACCGTAGTGACGCCAGCGTGCATCGCTTGAGCGTTGCGCTGACCCCGGAGCGACGGGACGCCTGGGCAGCGCGCGGAGCCGCGGGAACCGCGGACAGTGAGCTGTTCAACGTCGTCGTGCATGGAGCGGCGTACGTGGGATCTTGCGTCGTCATCAACCATCGAGGGGCATGGTCCGTACGCAGGCCCCTTTGGGAAAGCATCGTGCGCTTGCGGTCGCGCGCCGGAGAAGCTGACCTGGCCATTTTTCACTGGTGGCTCAAGTCGCTGGCTGACGATGCGCAGGGGACGACGCTCGCGGACCGCTACCGCACGCACGTCGAGGTACCCACCGCGCGCCCCGAAGATCTCCCTGTTCTCGTCGCCGACGACCGCGCGTTGCCGAGGTTGACCGCCCCGCGGTATCACACCTTGCACAAATACATCCGCGCCCACATCCCGGAGCTACGCGACCTCGGCGACCATTTTCCGAGCGGCGAGCGTTTCGAAGCATTCTCGCTGAAGTGGATGGACTTCCACGTCCTGGGGGGCGGGCGGATGGTGCTCATGGTCGGCCCTTCGAACGCCGGGCTGCACCTCTTCTGGTTGTCCGCACGTGGGTTCGAGAAGAGTGCGTTCTTTGCGTGCGATGCGTCTCCTGATCCTGTCGTGCGGATCAAGGGGCAGCAGATTGTGGCGACGACGCGAGAGGGCGGGCGAGAGCGCGTCGTCGAAATGCTGTGGTGGGGACCATGAGGACGGCGGGCGGCGCGGCTGTCGCGCTGTCGATCGTTTTGGGTGTCGCTTGCCAAGCGAGTGCGCCCAATGGTCTGGGAGTCAAGGACCCCCCCGCTGCGTCCATGCCCAGCGGCGACGCGCTTGCAGCGCTCCGCGCATTCGAAAATGCGGCGCGGAAGCGAACCGATTTCGCTCATGCGCCGACATCCGACACATCGTTCGGAACGGACCCCTACGCCATCCGGCCCGCCCCTCCGACGAATGGAGCGCGGACATCCGGGTTCGTCGGTCTCCTTCGTGGGAGAAGCGCGCTCGTCGAGCTCGACGAGTCGCTACGCGAGATCGCTCGCCTGCCGGCCCCGGAGTCTCCGACCGGTCTTGCCGTTGCGGCGAACGGCGAAGTGTTCGTCGTAGGGAATCTCTCGAACCGCGTCGCTCGTTACCGCCGCATCGACGGCATGCTGGCGCCGGCTGGGTCGATCGACCTGCCCGGCGTCCGTGCGATGCGCGACGTGGCCACCGGCCCCGAGGGATTGGTCTATGTCGTCGAAGAGCACGACGGGCGACTTCTGACGGTGGACCCGGGATCGGAGATTTCGGCCCCCACCGTGCTCGCCGACGTCCCATCGTGCCACGGACCCTTTCAGGTGATGCGTACCGCCCGCGCGGTCCTCGTGGATTGCCTGCTCGATCACATGATCGTCATACGCGTCGTCGACCAACGAGGTGTGCCTGGCCTCGCCGGGGAAACGCGCATCGTCCACGACGGGCCTATGTGGGGGATGGACGCGGTGGAGTCGCCGAACGGGCGGGGCCTCCTCGTCGCCGTCGGCGGCGTCGAGGATCACCCCCTCGACCGTACCGAAGGCTCCTTCGGATTCGTCGATTCATTCGTCACGTTGTACGACGTCGAGGGCGGCGAGGTCGTCAAGCTGAGCGAGGTCAATACGTCGGCGTTGCGAGTCGTGACACCGAAAGCCGTCAGGCTTTCTTTCGGCGAGCGCAACGTTCTCCGTCTCGCCGTAGCGGGCTACGGATCGGACCAACTCGCGCGGCTCGATTGGAATTGGGGCTCCGACTCGGGCCGAGGGCGTGCGCTCGGCGATCCGGTGGTCCACACGTGGCCACTTCCACCGGGCAGTCGAATGATGACTCCCCTTCCCGACGGCTCCTTCGCGATCGCGAACCCTTTGCTCGATGCATGGGTGCGGACGCGAGCGGGCGAGAGCACTATCGTGCACGTGGAAGATCCTGCCGCGCGGAGTCGGGATCCGCGCTCGCGACTCGGAGAGGCGCTTTTCTTCACGACGTTGATGGCCCCCTGGAACAAGACCAATGGGCGCCTGAGTCGGTTCACGTGCGAGACGTGTCATTTCGAAGGATACGTCGACGGGCGCACGCACCACACGGGACGCGGCGATGTGCACGCGACGACCAAGCCGCTCCTTGGACTCTTCAGCAATCGCCCGTACTTCTCGCGCGCTCTCGACCCCGATCTGACCACGATGGTCAATAACGAGTTCGAAGTGGCAGGCGCCAACAGCGACCGCGACCCTTGGTTCTCGATCCATCCGCCGGATTTCCCGTGGCTCAAGGAGCTCTCTCTCTCTGAAGATACGTTCTCGCCCGAAGCCTTGCGCGGCGCGCTCATGACGTTTCTCATGGCATTCACTCACCGTCCGAACCCCTCCGTCGTCGGGCGAACGCGTTGGACGGATCT
This sequence comes from Myxococcota bacterium, assembly GCA_030776305.1. GTDB lineage: Bacteria > Myxococcota_A > Polyangia > Polyangiales > Polyangiaceae > Palsa-1150. The sequence goes on along the minus strand of JALYHX010000786.1, from coordinate 676 downwards.
CGAACGTGGCGGCGCGAAGGTGTTCCGCGACAGGTGCGAGATATGCCACGAGGCGCGCTTCGTCGCTGACGATCCGCTGACCCGGGTCCCGTTCGAGATGTGGGAGGAGAACGTGATGTCACGCGAGGGCGCCATCGTCTGGGGACGGTCGGGATATGCAAAAACGGGCGTATTGCCCTACGTGAGTGAGCAGGGGGCGCGCGTCGTTTCGTTGCGACGGCTGTACAAGAAGTATCCGTACTTCACGAACGGATCGGCGAAGGGTCTGGGCAGCGTGCTCGAGAAGGTTCGCTTCGGGAACGGATTGTTCCTTCACGACGGTCCGGCCGAGTCGGGCGAACGGCTTCGCGAAGAAGAAAAGGCAGCCCTTGCGGCATTTCTCGACTTGCTCTGAGGATGGGGCCGCCATGCTTCGCCCGCTGGCGGACGATGGTGCCGCCGGGCGGTCAAGCCACTCCTGCCGCCTGCTTTGGTACGAGCGCATAGGCCCGCCAACCTGGCGGGCCTATTTCAACGCGTTGCGCAGAGGATGCAACTGCTTCCGGCATATCTTTGTTCCGCATTCTGCCCCGCCTCTCATTGCCCGATGAAGAACGTCACCGCGACCAACTGATGAAAGACGTCGAACAATCACGCGCAGCGGCCGATCCGCCGCTGTGCTTCGGCGCCATTCATC
>JALYHX010000785.1 GCA_030776305.1 Myxococcota bacterium | reverse complement strand
ATCACACACTCGGCGCCCCGCGCAGCTCGGGCACGCCGCCCTCGCCTTGCATGAGAAGGCGACAAGCAGATCGTGGCCGCAGCATTCGCACTTCGCATGAACGAATCCATGCGAGGCAAGACGTCGGGCAATATACGCATCGCTCCTCGAACGCGTCGTGGCACGAGCTGATCACCACACCGTGCGGGCGAGCGACCAAGCAACGCCGGAGACCGCCGGTGCTCAGCTGGGGGTCAGCGCGTGGACCCTCACGGTGAACAACGTCGACGTCTCCTTGGCGTTGGCGTACCGCACGACCGCGACTCGACTTGACGACTGCACGAGTGCTGCCGGGGCGCAACGTATCCGCGGCACGCGCGTCGAGCGGCAGGTGGTGAGTCTCCAGGGAGCCACCGCCAAAGCCGCTCTAGCCGCTCTCGAAAACGCCGGCGCACCGCCGCAGCCGGTGAGTAGCCCGCACGATCCCCTTGATAAGGATGCCCGGTCGAAACTAGGCTCGGGCTCCAAGGAGAACTTCGATATGCGGATCGCAGCGATCACCCTGCTTGCCGGCGGCATCGCCGCCTGCGGCGGCAGCCTCCCGCCCCCCAACACGGAGTGGGCCGAGGCCAACAACGACGTCGGGAGAGCGGAGTCCGGGGGCGCGCCCGAAGTCCCCGAGGCGAAGCTTCACCTACAGCTTGCGCAAGAGGACCTCCAGAAGTCGAAGGACCTCATCAATCAGGACAACCGGCGGGCGGCGAGCCTCGTTGCGGTCGGGCGCGCCGAGGCACAGCTCGCGCTCAGCCTGGCAAAGGCGGAGAAGGCACAGTCCGCGGCCCGGAAGGCACAAGAGGAGCTGCAGAAAACGAAGGGCGGAGGAGTACAGTGATGCGCATGTGGAGTCGATCCATGGTCTCGACCCGTACGATTTTTGTGGGTTCTTCGCTTTTTTTGCTCGCGGCGATGACGGCTTGCGGAGGCGAGCGCATTCCGCCAAAGCAACTCGTCGACGCGCGTTCCGAATTCCAACACGCCAAGACTGGCGTCGCCATGCAGCTCGATCCCACGGACGTCCACGTGGCGGACTTGGCGCTGCAACAAGCCGAACAGGCCTGGGCGAACGAACCGGAAGATCCGAACACGCTGGACCTCGCTGTCATCGCACAGCGCAAGGCGCAGATCGCCGAGGCGGAGGCCGCGACGATCAAGGCGCAGCAGGATGCCGAGGTGGCAGATCAGCAGATGAAAGCCACCGTCTCCTCGCAGCTCAACCAAACGCAGCAGGCGCTCAACAAAACTCAACAGACGCTCAATCAGACCCAGGGCGAGCTACAGCGCAAGCAACAGGAGGCCGCTGACCAAAAGAAGCAGCTCCAGGACCTCGAGGCCAAGCTCAAGGACGCGCGGGATACGATCGCGAAGATCGCGCAGGTCAAGGACGACGATCGCGGGATGGTCATCACGCTGCAAGGCGAGGTGCTCTTTCCCACCGGCAAGTGGGAGCTCAAGGGGAGCGCGATGGCCAAACTCGATCAGATCGCCGAAGCGCTCCGCGGGAAGGAGCAGCCGATGATCGTGTTCGGTTTCACCGACAACGTCGGGACGCGCGACTTCAACATGGACCTCTCGCAAAAGCGCGCAAACTCGGTGCGCGACTACCTGGTGCAAAAGGGAATTCCCCAGGATCTCATCACTGCGCAGGGCAAGGGTCCCGATAGCCCCGTTGCGGAGAACACGTCAGTCGAGGGACGCTCAGCCAACCGGCGCGTCGAGATCGTCGTTCAGCCGAAGAAGAAGTCCTGATCCGCGGAATCGCCCGAGACGCGAGGATGCGCAATCCGGCCGCCACGCGCCGCAGTTGGGCCGATCAGGCGAACGACGGCGCGATCGACGGCGCTCGGCTGACGTACGAAGAGGCGCATCCCTTCGGGATGGACGTCGTCCATCGCTGGCGCCTCGGAAACGGACTCACCGTGCTGATCCTCGTCGACGCGAGCGCGCCGATCGTGACGTATCAGACATGGTTCAAGGTCGGCTCGCGACACGAGCGCCCCGGCAAGACGGGACTCGCACACCTCTTCGAGCATCTGATGTTCAACGAGACGGAGAACCTGCGCGCCGGAACGTTCGACCGCAAGCTCGAGGAAAGTGGAGCGGAGACCAACGCCGCCACCTGGGTCGACTGGACCTATTACTACGAGTCGCTACCGGCCGACCGCGTCAAGCTGGCGGTGAAGCTCGAGGCGGAACGGATGGCGCGCCTCGTCCTGAGGGAGCCTCAGATTGCGAGCGAAAAAGAGGTCGTCGCCAACGAGCGCCGCTACCGCGTCGACGACGACGTCGAGGGCGCTGCCAGCGAGCTGATGTACAAGACCGCGTTCACGACGCACCCCTACGGGTGGCCGACGATCGGGTGGATGGAGGACATCCAGGCCTTCTCTCCCGACGATTGCGTCGCCTTTTACCGGACGTACTACGCACCGAACAACGCAACGGTCCTTGCGGTGGGCGACGTGCGCGAGCGCGATCTCCTCCTCGCGATCCGCGACGCTTACGGATCGATCCCGAGTCAGCCCGTTCCTGCCGAAGATGTCGTCCCCGAGCCCACGCAACTCGGGGAGCGCAGCGTCGCGGTGCGCAAGCCCACGACCACCGAGAAACTCCTGATCGCATACCGGGGTCCTGCGCTCGGCGACGTGGACCACGTGGCCATGACCCTTCTCAGCGAAGTGCTCTTCGGCGGTCGCGCATCCCGTCTCTATCGGACGTTGGTGGTCGAGAAAGAGCTCGCAACGGACCTCCGCGGCTGGGTGTCGACGTTCAAGGACCCCGGCCTCTTCGAATGCTGGGCAACCGCGCGCGGCAAACACACGACCAACGAGCTCCAGGCGGTCATGGATACCGAATTCGGCCGGATACGGTCCGAGGTGGTCAGCGACGAAGAGCTCGCCCGCGTGAAGGCACGGCTCGAGTTGGGCATGTTGCAACAGCTCGAAACCATCCCGGGAAAGGCAGAGCAGATCGGCTTCTTCGAAACGGTGATTGGCGACCCGGCTCATGCATTTCGGCGGGTCGATGGCTTCCGGCGAGCGACGGCGAGCGATTTGCGGCGGGCGGCGCGCAGATACCTTGTCGATGCCGCTCGCACGATCGTGCGTGTGGCGCCGGAGACGGATGGCTCTCGGGCAGAGGCAGCGCAATGACGGCAGCGACGAGCGTGCACCCGCGCACCACGCCATTGCGATTCGATCTCGCCGCAGGAGCCGTCGCACTCCTCGAACCCGCGTACACGGTGCCGCTGGTGTCGATCGTCGTCGCGCTGCGCTGCGGATCCGCCGTCGATCCACCCGACAAGTCGGGGCTCGCACGCATTGCTGTGCGCATGCTCCGGCGGGGGTGCGCCGGGTTGTCGTCCGAGCAAATCGATTTTCGTATCGACTCGCTCGGGGGCGAGATGGCTGTCGATACGTCGCCATCCACGGTGGCGATCCACCTCCAGGTCATTGCGCGCAATCTCGAACCATTCGTGGACCTGCTGGCGCGCCTCCTCGCGACGCCGACGTTTCCCCTTGAAGAGCTCGAACGGCTCAAACGCGAGACGATTGCCGAGATCATCGAAGCGCGCGACAGCGATCGCGTCGTCGCGCAAAAGGCGCTGCAGCGAACCCTGTTCGAAGGACACCCGTACGGTCACAACTCCAGCGGTACGACCGAAAGCGTGGCCGCGATCCAACGCGAAGACGTGCTCGGATTTTACCGACGCTTCGTCGTACGGGCGAACACCGTCCTCGGATTTGCGGGTGACGTTACGCCCGAGCACGCCCCGCTGCTGGCCGACAAGCTCATGGCGGGACTGCAGCGCGGAAGTGTCGCCCGCGACGAAGTCGCCGAGCCCACGATGCGGCCCGGCCGCAGACTGCTCGTCGTCGACAAGCCCGAGCGCACGCAGACGCAGATCCTCGTCGGAACGCTCGGTACCTCCGCACACGACGCGGACCACGTCGATCTCGTCGTCGCCAACGCAGCCTTCGGCGGCACGTTCACGTCGCGTCTGATGAAGGAAGTCCGCTCGAAGCGAGGGTGGTCTTATGGCGCAAGCTCGCGGACTCTCGTCGACCGCCGCCGGCAGGCATGGATCATGTGGACGTTCCCCGCTGCGGAGGATGCAGCGCCCTGCCTGAAGCTGACGCTCGAGTTGCTCGAGGCATGGGTGCTCGGCGGTGTTTCGCCGCGAGAAGTCGCTTTCATCAAGCGATATCTCGTGCGTTCACACGCTTTCGAAGTCGACACTGCCGCGAAGCGTCTTCACGAGGGGCTCGACGTGGAGCTTCTCCGTCTGCCTGAAGACTACTACGCAACATGGATCGATCGCGTGCGCACCGTCACTCCCGAAGCAGCCACGAAGGCGGTCAAGAACCGCATTCGCAGCGACGATCTGCTCGTGGTCGTCGTGGGAACGGCGGCGCAAATTCTCGACCCTGTGCGCGCCGCCGTACCGCGACTGACGGAGGCGACAGTGGTCCCGTTCGACATAGAATGATTTCTGCAGCCCGCGCCTTCCGACGTTGGCCGAATTTCGACCTCAGTCGTAGGGAGCCGGGTCGTCGTTGTATTCGCGTTCCTCCGGCAGTAGGGTCTTGAATCATGGGTCGCTTTCGCGACGCTGCCTTCGGCATTTGCCTCTCCATTGGCGTTGCGTGCGGCAGCAATTCCACCGGGCCCGCGTCCGACGCCTCCGGCCCGGACGGCACCCCGGCTCTCGGCGACGACGGCCCGACAGACGCTCCCCTTTCCGACTCATCCCCGCCTTCAGAAGGCGCATGGCCAGATAGCTTGTCGTCGGATGCGTCGTTGCCGGATGTGAACTCGCCGGACGCGACGGTGCCGGAAGCCGCCTGCGTCATCCATCACGCCCCATTCGACGCGCACGTGCCGCCGGACGCAACCTGCTCATCGCCTGACGACAGCGACTACGACGGGGTTCCCGATTGCATCGACGGTTGTCCCTACGACCCGAACAAAATCGCCCCCGGGGTCTGTGGCTGCAACGTCGCCGATTTCGACAGCGACGGAGACGGCGTTCCCGATTGCCTCGATAGATGCCCGCACGATCCGAACAATACGTACGACGGCCAATGCGGCTGCCTCGGAATGATCGGGCTTCAGCCAGCCGGCGTGCCGTGCAGGGAAACCGCCTGCCCTCAAACCGGCGCTGTCTGCGATGGCGCCGGTGTCTGCGGCGATCGGAATGTGTGCAATCCGTGTCCGGGCGGTCACTACGTCGTCTCGCGGAGTGGCGTCCGCTACTGGTTTTGCAGCGCATTCGCGCCTGTGGCGGGGCCGAACTGCGCGACGGAAGACGCAGGCGCGGTGCCCGCCGCCACGCGCATGGCCGCTCAAACCGCGTGCGCGGCGAAGGGCCTAACCCTCGCCCGGCTGCAGACGTCCGACGAGAATGGATTTGTCGCTGCGCTTGTCGCGTCGCGGGTGTGGCTCGGCGGCAACGACCTGCAGACGCCCGGCCAGTGGTACTGGTCGTCGGCGACGTCCGACAGCGACACGTTTTTCTGGTCGGGCGGCGCCGACGGGGGGCGGCAGAACAATCTTTACGTCAACTGGGCCAGCGGCGCGCCGGGTGGGGCTTCGTGTGCGTCGATGGCGCCGGTGGATGGGCACTGGGGGGATACGGATTGCGGGCAGATGCTTGGCTACCTCTGCCAGTGAGGCGAAGAGGGGTCGCGGGGGGGGTGGAGGTCGCCATCCCCGATGGCGGCGATGAGGATGGATTCCAGTTCGGCGTCGGTCAGCGCGATGGGATTGTACTTCATGCTGCCCCCGCGTCCTCCCGCGACGATTGCGGACACGTTCGTCGCGACGTCCGCAAACGCCGCGAGCGGTCGTGCGCCAAGACGCCGGCGTAGCTCGTCGACTTCGTCCGCCAGTCGCAACGGGTCTTCGCTCCGCGCGATTGCCGTCGAAAGCACGGCGTAACGCGCAAGCGCAGGATGCTCTTTGCTGCGTGCGCGCAATGCGCGCACGTTGATCCGGATGGTCGGGGCGAGCAATGTCGCACACGCGGCGCCATGCGGAACCGCGCACCGCCCGCACAGCGGTGCAGCCAGCCCGTGAACGGCGCCGAGACCCGCGTTCGCCAATGCCATTCCCCCCCAGAGGCTTGCCAGCGCAAGCTCGTCCCAGATTCCAGCCTCGTCTTGCCCCTGCGCGAGGGCCCGCAGCGCCGAAAACGCGCGGCACGCCCCATGGAGTGCGAACAAATCGGTCATCGGTTGGGCGCCCAACGATACGTAGCTCTCCATGAGGTGAGCGAGCGCGTCGAGCGCCGCGGAAACCACAACGTCACGCGGTGACCTTGCCGTCAGATCGGGATCGACGATGGCGACGGAGGGCAGCATGCGGTCGTCGCGCATGCTCCGCTTGAGAGCAAATTGCGGCACACGCAAGACCGCGTTGCGCGTCACCTCAGCTCCTGTCCCCGCGGTGGTCGGCACGGCAACGAGCGGCAGCGGCGCCACATGGATCCTTCGGCCGCCTGCGCCTGGCAGATCCTCGAGATAGTCAATCGCCGAGCCACCGTTGGCGACGACCACCGCGACAGCCTTGGCAGCATCCAGGACGCTGCCTCCGCCGATGGCCACGACGACCTGCACTCCACCTTCGTTCGCCATTTCCGCGCCGCGATCGACGGCGTCGACATCGGGCTCACCAAGGACGGGCCAGGTGATGACGTCGAGTCCCTCCGCGCGCAACCGATCCATTGCGCGATCGAGCTCCCCGCTCGCCGCGAGCGATCGTGCTCCCGTGACCAAGAGGACGCGCCGACCGAGGCCCGCGGCAACGCCGGCTATTCGATCGCGCGACCCCCGCCCGAATGCAATGGCTCCCGCCGTTCGAAATGCGAACGGCGCCACGGCGAGGGTCGCGTCGAGGGCCAACCTCATCGCGTCCATGGTTCAGGAAACACCGAAATATGTTTGACGCCCACGCGTGGCTCCGCCATCCACGGAGCAACCTGGCCCTTCCAGCTCGTGTAATGCGCGGTCCGCTGATGTTCGCGAAAAGCTTCTTCGTCTCGGTACACCTCGTAAAGAAAGAAGCGATTCGGGTCGTCCGCGGCGCGCAGAACGTCGAAGCGCAGGTTGCCGGCCTCGAGGCGCGTCGCAGCGGCGTTTGCGACGGTGGCCGCGATGAACGCGTCGGCCTGTCCCGGAACGATGCTGACGGTGACGCACACGACGAACATGGTCTTGGAC
>JALYHX010000784.1 GCA_030776305.1 Myxococcota bacterium | reverse complement strand
CGCCATGGATCGATCGGCGCGCACGGTCCTTCTCGACCGCCCAGACGGGCCGCCCATCCACGGCACGAAAGAGCGCCTCGGCGTCGGGCACCGGCACGATCTTCTCGTACTTATGCATCCCCATCGACGCCTTTGGATAGAAGCGCGACGTGCCGACGAGGAAGATCTCGCGGGCGAGGAAGCTGTGCGCGACCCGGATGACTGCGCCGACGGCAAAGCCATTCCCCGGCGTCCAGAGAGCGATCGAGAAGTCATTTCGGATAGGCAAAAGGGCTCGCGCGACCACCTCCGGTGAAGCGTCAATCGGCGGGTCCAGGGCCATCGCTGAGCCACATCCCTTGACAGAAGTGCGACCGCAAGTAAAGTGCGCCTCCCTCGCGATCCGGGGCGTGTGACGTGCGCCTTTTGTCGGCCCTCCGGCGCGCGCGGGGAGACTCTCCGCCCATGCCGACGATAAATCAGCTGATCCGCCACGGACGCATCGCTGCGCGCGTCAAGACCGCGTCGCCCGCCCTCAAGGCTTGCCCACAGAAGCGCGGGGTCTGTGTCCGCGTCTACACGACAACCCCCAAGAAGCCGAATTCGGCGTTGCGCAAGGTGTGCCGCGTCAGGCTCACGAACGGCATGGAGGTGACGTCGTACATCCCGGGCGAGGGACACAACCTTCAGGAGCACTCGGTCGTGCTGATCCGCGGGGGACGCGTGAAGGACTTGCCCGGCGTTCGTTACCACGTCGTTCGTGGGACGCTCGACGCATCCGGTGCGGTCGGCCCCTCCTCGACGAACAAGGTCAATCGTAATCGCAAGCGTTCGAAATACGGGGTCAAGCGTCCCAAGGCGTGAGGCACTCCCCGGCGGGCCGTCACATGCCCGCGCCCCCCCTTCCGAGCGAAGCTCCGCCGACAGTCGCCATAGTCCAATACCCAGGTCGAAGGTTCCGCCGCCATGCCCCGCCGTCGCGAAGTACCAAAGCGCAAAATCATTCCGGACCCGAAGTTCAAGGACAAGCTCGTCTCGAAGTTCACGAACACGCTCATGCTCGGCGGAAAAAAATCCACCGCCGAAGGAATCCTGTATGGCGCGCTCGATGTCATTCGCGACCGATTCAAAGAGGAGCCTCTCGAAGTCTTTCGCAAGGCGCTCGACAACGTGAAGCCGAAGCTCGAGGTCAAGAGCCGTCGCGTGGGTGGGGCGACGTATCAGGTGCCCGTCGAAGTGCGTCCGGAGCGCCGCGTAACCCTCGCGATGCGATGGCTCGTGACGTACGCGCGCGACCGCGGCGAGAAAACGATGCGCGAGCGCCTGGCGGCCGAGTTCCTCGACGCCGCGAACGGCCGCGGCAACGCCGTGAAGAAGAAGGACGATACGCACAAGATGGCTGAGGCCAACAAGGCTTTCGCACACTACCGCTGGTGATACCCGGCCCCGTCGGCGGCCCCGGCCGTTCACGGGCGTGACGCGCCACCGGGCCACGAAATCGCAAACGAATCGAAGACTGACGAGGACAATCAGAACGAGATGATGAAGCCGACATAAGGATCGGGTTACCGGCGACGCCGACAGGAGAGTCTGCGCAGTACCCCGATACCCTCTCTGGGCAGCCGCACGCCGCGGCGCTCTTCCAGAAAGCGGGAGAGCAAGGCCAGAGGGGGTTTGTTGCATTCTGCTCCACGCGACGCACGTTACCCGGTCCGCAACGAAGTCGACATTTAGGAGAGTTTCCGTGGCTCGTGAGTTCCCCATCGAAAGGACGCGCAACATCGGCATCATGGCCCACATCGATGCCGGGAAGACGACTGCTACCGAGCGCATCCTTTATTACACGGGCGTCAACTACAAGATCGGGGAGGTCCATGAGGGCGCCGCGACCATGGACTACATGGTTCAGGAACAAGAGCGCGGCATCACGATCACATCCGCGGCCACGAACTGTTTCTGGCGCCCGGGCGAGGGCCCATATACGAGCGTCATTCATCGGATCAACATCATCGACACGCCGGGACACGTCGACTTCACGATAGAGGTCGAGCGGAGCTTGCGCGTCCTCGACGGCGCGGTTGCCGTTTTCGATGGGGGCAACGGGGTCGAGCCGCAGAGTGAGACCGTGTGGCGCCAGGCAGACAAGTACCGCGTGCCTCGCGTCGCGTTCATGAACAAGATGGACAAGGTCGGCGCCGACTTTCTCATGTGCGTCAACAGCATGAAGGAGCGGCTGGGCACGAATCCGGTGCCGATCCAGTGGCCCCTCGGCGAGGAAGAGCGCCACAAGGGGATCATCGACCTCATCAAGATGAAAGCTGCCGTCTTCGACGAGGAGTCCAAGGGACAGAAGTACGACTGGGTGGAGATCCCGGCCGAGTATCAAAAGATCGCCCGTGAATGGCACGACAAGCTGATCGAATCGTGCGCGGACGTGGACGACGAGATCATGCACCTTTATCTCGAGGGCCAAACCGACAAGGTGACGGACGTGATGATTCATCGCGCCCTCCGTTACGGGACGATCCATTTCAAGCTCGTTCCGGTCATCTGCGGGTCCGCCTTCAAGAACAAGGGCGTCCAGATGCTGCTCGACGCCGTCATCAACTACCTTCCTTCGCCGCTGGACATTCCGCCGGTAACCGGGATCGATCCCAACAAGAAGGACAAACCCACGGCGGAACGCAAAGCGTCCGACGACGAGCCGTTCAGCGCGCTCGCGTTCAAGATCCTCAACGATCCACACGGCAATCTGACGTTCTTCCGCGTGTACTCGGGCAAGGTGACGAGCGGCACGATGGTGCTCAACTCGACACGGGACAAGCGCGAGCGCATGGGCCGCATCTTGCGCATGCACGCGAACAAGCGCGAAGAGGTCCAAGAGGCGGACTCCGGGAATATTTACGCGGCCGTGGGCTTCAGGGACACGCGCACGGGCGACACGCTGTGCGACGAGAAGATGCCGATTCTTCTCGAACAGATGATCTTTCCGACGCCGGTCATCTCGATCGCGATCGAGCCCAAGACGAAGGTCGACATCGAGAAGCTCGGCGTCGGCCTGCAAAAGCTCGCGCAAGAGGATCCGTCATTCCGTACACACACGGACGAGGAGTCCGGACAAACCATCATCAGCGGAATGGGCGAGCTCCACCTGGAGATCATCGTCGACCGCCTGAAGCGCGAGTTCAAAGTGGAATCGAACGTAGGCAAGCCCGAAGTTGCCTACCGTGAAGCCATCACCAGAAAACAAAGCTGCGAGTACAAGTACGCCAAGCAGACAGGCGGCCGTGGTCAGTACGGCCACGTCGTCATGGAGATCGAGCCGGTCGAGCGAAGCAAGGGCTTCGAATTCGAGAACGACATCGTCGGCGGCGTCATCCCGAAGGAGTTCATCGGGGCGATCGAGAAGGGGGTGCGTGAAGCGATGGCTCGCGGAGTCCTCGCGGGCTATCCGGTGGTCGACATGCTCTGTCGCCTCACCGACGGCAGCTATCACGAGGTGGACTCGAGCGCGCAAGCGTTCGAAGTCGCCGCATCCCTCTGCTTTCAGGACGGGGCGAAGCGCGCCGGATTGACGCTGCTCGAGCCGATCATGAAGATCGAAGTCGTCGTCCCCGAGCAGTACCTGGGAGACGTCATCGGCAATCTGAACGCGCGTCGCGGGCGCATCCTAGGAATGAGTCAGCGCGGCAACGCGCAGGTGATCGACGCCGAGGTGCCGCTCGCCAGCATGTTCGGATACGTGACGGATCTACGCACGATGACACAGGGCCGCGGGACGTCGACGATGCAATTCTCGCAATATGCTCCGGTGCCGCCGGTCATTCAGGAAGAGATTATCGCGAAGGTGAAGGGAAGCTAACGACCGCGCGAGCCGCGATCGAAAGAGAGATCCGTCATGGCGAAAGAGAAATT
>JALYHX010000783.1 GCA_030776305.1 Myxococcota bacterium | reverse complement strand
TCGATGTCCCCGACGCCAACGTTGCCGTCATCCTCTCCGGCAGCGGGTCGGTGCGCGAGCATGTCCAGCGACTGGGACGCATTCTGCGTAAAAAAGGAGACAAGAGAGCGGTGCTCTTTGAGCTCGTTACGGAAGCAACAGCGGAGACGTATACGAGCGAACGCCGCAGGGATCACGTTGCTTACCGCAGATCTCGTCAACGCACGGCGTCGGGGCTCCGAACTTCGTCTGGTCGCGCTGGACGACGTCTCGAGGCTGCGCGCCCTGACTCTGGCCGCCGAGCTTCTGTCGTCTGCCGGCGCGCACGTGGGACGGACCCGGGAGGAACTCGTCGCTGCACTTTTGGCGACGGACGTCGACCCGCGCGACCATCGATTGCGGGCCGCCCTCTCAAAGCTCATCCAGGACTGCTGTCAATTCGACGCGAACGATGAATGCGACCCGGAAGCAGTCCGTAGAGACGTCTTTACTCGAGCGAGCGCAGCCCGTGCCGCGCTCGAGCCGACCGATCGCTTCGACCGCACGTCCATTCTTGCCCAGGTCGCTGCGGAACGCGGGACCTCGGAGACGGCGATCGATCGTGTGCTGTTTGCAGACCTGCGTGGCGAGCACGTACTGGTCGCGTTTCAAACTGCCTCACCGGAGGCGCTCGTTAGCAGGTATGAGCGCGCCCAGGCGCAGGCCGTCCTTCTCCGTGCGGTCAAGGTCACGGTCGACGTGCGCTGTGGCTCCGCGGGCGTTCTCCGCGCGCTCTTTCGGCGACTGAAGTTTCTTCGGCTGTTGCATACGATTGAGCGGCGAGACGACGGCCATCGCATCTTGATCGATGGTCCGTTCAGTCTCTTCGAATCGACCACGAAATACGGTCTCCAACTGGCGCTCGTGCTTCCCGCGCTCGACCTTTGCGACGAGTGGCGACTCGAGGCGGATTTGTGTTGGGGAAAGGATCGTAAGCCACTCGTGTTTCGCCTCGCCGGTCAGGCGTCACCGGTTGGCGTCCAAAGTCCGCCGCTGCCCGACGAGGTGCAGTCGCTGGTGAGGGGCTTCCACGCGCTCAAGACGGCATGGGAGGTTGCGGCCAATTCGCAAATCCTGGAGCTTCCCGGGATCGGTCTCTCAGTCCCGGACCTGGTGTTCGAGCGCCGTCGCGAAGGTGGCGCGAGCGACCGGATCTTCCTAGAGGTCCTGGGCTATTGGAGCCGTGCCGCGGTCTGGAAGCGCGTGGAGCTCGTGCAAGCCGGCCTCGGCGAACGCATCATCTTCGCCGTGAGCTCGCATCTTCGCGTCAGCGAGGAAACGCTTGGCGACGACCTCCCAGGAGTTCTCTACGTCTACAATCGAACAATCAGCGTCCGGGCAATCGTCGAAAGACTCGAGCGGCTCGCGCTCCCCCGGCACATGCGAATTACGACGGCTAAATCGTGAGTCTCGGTCGGTGAGATGCGTCCACTTGCTATAAGATCGGCAGCCGACGACGCTCCAACGCGGACGAATCCAACGCCGGCGCGGGCGTCTCGATCGGCCTTCGCCGCTCCGTCATCGACGGGATGAGCGTTGGCCGTGCGGGCGTGACGATGTTCCGGATCCGCTGACGGACGCGCTCGCGCACGTAGTGGCCCGCCAGAAGAACGCTCTCGACCGGATACCTCCAGTACAGCGAACTTCGCATGTAGCAATACACGGTACAGCCTTGGCAGAATGAATAACGACCTTCTTGCTCTTTCGCATTGCGAACCACGGGCGAGTGTGTGTAGAGCTCATAAAGCTTGTTGTTGATCGGGATTGCCTCGTCCTTGAAGTGATAACAAGGTAGAAGGAGGTTGTTCTCGGGCGAGATCACCACCGTGGAGGAAACCGCTCGACACACGGGATCCCGGACGTCGTTCCCGCCGGACGCAATGAGCTCGAGTTGGGCGCGATCGACAATCACGCCGGGCCTTCCGAAGTACTTGAACAGCCCTTTTGCCTTCTTGGTGTCGAGTCCCTCGTTTCCGAAGAACGAAAAACAAGGATTCAGGTAGATGATCGCGCCTTGGTCCTTCGCGAACCGGATCATCTCGTCGACTTGATCATAGGATTCGTTCGTCACCACGTGCGAGATGTAGAGAGGCTGCCGGTGCTTGCGCGCAACTGCGAGGGCCTCGAGCACGAGGTGAAATGACTTCGTGGCCCTTACCCGGTCGTGCTCCTGGCGGTCCGCAGAATCAATCGAGAAGAGTAGCGCGTCGACCTTCCCCACGAGTCTTTCCGCATACTTCGGGTACAGCATGCCGTTCGTAGTCACCGTCGTCATGAACCGCATCTTCTTCGCAAGCGTGAGCATCTCGATGAGGTGGCCGTAGAGGAGTGGCTCCCCGCCGGTGACATCGATCACGATGACGCCGAGACGCTTCATGTCTCGAAGGTTTGCGCGCACCTGCTCTAGGGTTGGCTCCTTCGAGGGAGAACCGTTGTTCGTGTGCGGGATATTGCAGAACGTGCACCGCTGGTTGCAGCGGAGCGTGACGTAATAGTTGCAAGTGGTGGGCACGGGGCGATCCTGACGCTATTGAGCAGAGCGTACGCGGAGCGCTAGATGGAGCTCCGCATTTCGAAGGGGCACCCTAGTCGATCGCTTCGCCGTTGTAACCGACGACAAACGAGTGGCGGAACATCTCCCTGTCGGGCCGGTTCGCGGGCGTCGACTTTGGGAAGCCGGTTCCCAATGCCCTTGGCCGGTGCGAATGGCATGTGTTATGCGTGCCCATAACGAGGTGTAGTCCATAAGTTGCGGTCCTGGGGCCTCGCCTTTGACGCTCTCAGAGTGAGGTCCTAGGCGCCGCTTGCGAACAACGCTCACGAAACGCTCCCTCGCCGGCTTGGTCCTTTCGACGTGGCCGCTCCGCTGACCACCAAACCACCTAGTCGGCGCCTTCGTCGCGACGAAGCATGCTGGCTGCTCGGACTTCTCATCGTCGTCACCTGTTCCTGGGTGCGATGGTTGGCGACGGGCTCGCTCAAAGTCGATGAGAACTATCCGCCCGAGCTGACGGCAACCTTCCTGTTTCTTGGCTTGATCGCGGGTTGGAGCCTGCTGGTCGTCGGTTGGCAGGGTCTGCTGACAAGGCCCCATCCATGTCCACGCACGCTGGCCTTCGCCGGACTCATCGCGGCGGCGTTCATGTTGCCGATGCTGAGCAACGATGTGTTCAGCCTGTTGGCATATGGTTCTCTCGCGGCGCAGGGCCACGATGTCTACACCACGGCCACCGAGCTGCCTCAGAGCGTGTGGTATCCCTGGATGGGAGAAATCTGGGGCCAAACCGTATGCGTTTATGGTCCCGTCACGCTCGCAAGCACCATGCCGGCCGCGCACGCGACGCAGAACCCATGGCTGGCGCTGGCTCTCCTGCGACTCGCCTGGTTCGTTCCGCTGGCGATCTTGATGGAGCTTTCCCTCCGACGTCTTCGCGACCGCCCGTTCTTTCATGCCATGGTGTGGCTGAATCCTCTGTGGATCGTCGAGGGACCGGGGCAGCTCCACGCTGACCTCCTTGGACTGATGGCGATCACTGCGGGGATCATGTTCCAACGAAGCGGTCGCCAGAGGGCCGGTTGGATCTTTTGTTCCTTGGCGCTCCTCGCGAAGTACACCTTTGCGGTTACCGGCATCTGGTTCTGGCTATCCGGCGCTCGAACGTTCCGGGAGCGGGTGCTCAGGATTCCAGCGATGGTCGCAATC
>JALYHX010000782.1 GCA_030776305.1 Myxococcota bacterium | reverse complement strand
AGACCAGCGCGTCGCCGTTGGTCACCATGACGGCGTCGACCTTGTTGGCCGAAAACGCCTCGAGCGAGGGCAGGTAGTCGAACCATACGAAGTCGACGTCGACCCCTGCCTGCTTGAACCAACCCTTCTGGATTCCCACCTCGAACGCCGTCCACCCCGGCCAGTCGCTGTAGGCAACGCGGAGAGCTGCCCTCGCCGGAGCCGCCGGCATCGACGCGGCCGTTGCGCTCGCGGAGGCCGCCGGCGGCGCGCTGCTTGTCGTTTCCGATTTGTTGCAGTCCAGAAGGGCGAGAGCCAATGCGAACGAGGGAGCGAGCCTTGCCATGTGCCGAGTTTGCCGCCCCCTTGTTTCGGACGCGTTTCAGCTGTTTGGCCGACGCAAGGCCGCCCCTTTACTGCCCGAGATCCGCGCGCGAAATCTCCATTCTCGGGTCTTGCTCGAGAGCCGTTTGCCCGCCCCCCGCGCTTTGCGCCTGGAGATAGGCGCGCCAACCGCCGTGACTGGTGATGTCCACGGCGCCGACGAGAGCGTCCGGCTCGCAAAGAAACCCGGACACGAACGTCCCGTCCTCGAGCTCCACGGAGCCGATGCAGAGCGGACGCGGTACCGCGGCGACGAATTTCCCAAATGCCGCCACGTCCAGCCTCCAAACCTCGATCTCGATGGGACAGCCTCCCTCGCGGACGCGTACGAGACCTGGCTTTGGCGGAACGGTCCCGCGCAGCGCGTAAAGCCGGTAGCGTGCGGCCGTCGCTCCGTCGCGCACGAGCGTGCCACCGGCGCCGGTCAGTTGATCATTGAGCGGTTGGCCCGTCAGGTGTGCGCCGACGACGACGATCGCGGCGGTCTCGGTGGCGTTGGGCGCCGTGCCCCGGGACGGCGTCGCGTTCGTGCAGCCTTGCGCTGCGGGCAGGCCGTGCTCCGTCGCGCCAAGCGTGCCGCCCAGGGCGCGATGATGGGCGTCGGCGAGGGTGACGAGCGCCGATTCGCTGCCGCGAACGCCGATGAACGTGATGCCCGACGGTAGACCATCGTCGCGAAAGCCGGCCGGAACGGACACCGCGGCCAAGTCCAGCAAGTTCACGAATGTCGTGTACGTGCCGAGGTTTGCGTTGAGCGTGCGGGGGTTCGCGATCACGTCGGCCACGCGATAAATGGTTGGAGCGGTTGGAACCATGAACGCATCGACCGCGCGCCAGGTCGCCGTCGTGGCGCGCTGGATTTCGCGGAGTCGGTACTGTCCGGCGAAGACGTCGAGCGCTCCGTAGCGCTTGGCTTCGCGCAAGATATCGCGAATGACGGGGAGCAACGCCTCCGGCTTGGTCTCCAGCAGCGGCCCCGCGGCCAACAGGCGCTCGGCCACCCACGGCCCGCCGTAGAGCAACTCACCGGCGGCACGGAAAGGCTCGAAGTCGATCTCCACGACCCCGCAGCCCAGCCCGCGGAGGCGGTCGACGGAGCGCTCGAACATCCTCCGCGCCGGCGAGTCGTCGAAGAAGACGAGTTGATCCGCGCGAGGCACGCCGATGCGCCACTCGCGCCGGTCGAATTCACCGAGCACCATGGACGGGGCGTCGTGCCGCGAAAAAGCGTCCCGCTCGTCCCACTGCGTGGCGACGTTGACGACAGCGCAGGCGTCAGGAACGGTCAGCGCAAAGACCGAAACGCAATCGAGCGATCGACACGCCGGGACAACCCCGCGCGCGCTCAACGTGCCGTGCGATGGTTTGACGCCGACGATGTTGTTGAACCCGGCGGGGATGCGCCCGGAGCCTGCGGTGTCCGTCGCGAGGGCGAAGCTCACGTGGCCGACCGCCACGGCCACCGCCGAGCCGGAGCTCGAGCCGCCTGGGATCATGCGAGGATCGAAGGGATTGGTCGGGGTCCCGTAGGGCGAGCGCGTGCCCACCAGTCCCGTGGCCAACTGGTCGAGATTGACCTTGCCAATCACGATCGCCCCCGCCTCGATCAGACGCTGGACGACGGGGGCAGAGGACTCCGGCACGTAGGCCAGCTCGGGACACGCTGCCGTCGTGGGCATGCCCGCGACATCGATGTTGTCCTTCACGGCGAAAGGGATCCCCAGCAGCGGGACCGCCGCCCCCGCTTCACGGCGGGCGATGGCTCGCTCGACTGCGGCGTGCGCGGCGGTCGCCGGCAGGGTGTGCAACCAGACGTTGCGCACGCGTTGCCGGTCGCGATCCATCCGGCCAAAGACTTCGTCGATCACGTCGTGCGGCGTGAGCTCGCCTGACGCGAACGCTCCATGCAGCGAGTCGAACGCCAGGCTGAGTTTGTCGCGGGACATGGAGCGCAACGTAACAGATGACTGGCGTTGCAGGTGGGCGCCTATGGCAAGGACAGCCTCACGAACGGCGCATACCCGGCAGACCAGACAAAACGAGAGAAGGGCGGGACCCGTGGCGCCGCCCTCCATGTGCTACGAAACGTGGCGGACTTACTTCGTGCTGGCGATGACGCCGAGCGTCGTCGTGAACTGCGTCTTGGTCGCATCGTCCGGAGATGTATTCGCCGATTTGAAAAAGATCGTGTTGTTGTCGGCCACATCGATCCGGTTGTCCAACATCAGCGCGAGATGGCTCGCGATGACGTACTGAAGTGTCAGCGTTCCCGATTCGACATTCGTCGAGGTGCCCGTGCCCAAAATGTCGCCGTGCTCGTCGTGGAAGTACTCCCCGCGCAGAGTGATTTGGAACGGATCCGCGACGATGTAACGAAGCGCGAGGTTCGCGCCGTACCAGATTGCCGCATGGTCACCGGTGGCGCCGACTTTTTCCTCGGTGTCGTAGTCGCCGTTCAACAGAAGACGAAATTCCTTCGTGGGGTTGAAGTCGACGACCAGGTCGACCAGGTGACGCCAGTGAGAATTGGCGTCTGCGACGTGGGCCGATGCCATCATCGGAGGCATACCCGCGGCGACGGTCTGGACGTCGACTTGCTCCGGGCCGGCCATGTAACCCAGGTAAAGCTGCAGAGAATCGACAGGCTTGAACGAAACCTGTGCGCCGAACGACTTTGCACGGTTGTTGTCGATGCTGTTGTTCCAGCCGTTGGCAACGATCAGCTTCGCGTCGAACGTGTCAGTCGGCGCGTAGTCAAGTCGAAACCCAGTGAAGAAGACGGGTTGGTTCAGGGTGAAGAGCAGGCTTCGCGTGTACTCCATGTTAAGCTGCGAGTCGGGCACTTCCGACCCGTACGGCTGGTCGAACTTGCCAAAGTCGAGCGTGACCTTGTCCGCCGGCTTCCAGGTCGCATAGGCCTGGCGCACGTTCTGCAGGCCGATGCTGTTGTCGGACGGGTTGATGGAGCTGCTGGCTCCGAGCACGAGCGGCGATCCGTGATAGGTGACGGCGCCCGGCCCGAACCGCAAGCTGATGGTCCCTCCGATTGGGTCGGCGGCATAACTGCCATTGAGGCCAATCCAGTTGAGCGAGAAGCCCTGCGCCGTATCGAACGCGCGCAGCTTGAC
>JALYHX010000781.1 GCA_030776305.1 Myxococcota bacterium | reverse complement strand
CCGCTCGCCATCTCGTAGAGCATGACGCCGACGGCGTAGATATCGGTGCGGTGGTCGACGACCGTGCCGGCCGCCTGCTCGGGGCTCATGTAATGCGGCGTCCCGAAAACGCTTCCCGCGCGCGTCATCTTCTTCGTGCCGCTGCCGACTTTGGCGATGCCAAAGTCGAGGATCTTCACGAAGTTCTTTTCGGTGCCATGATTGATGAGCATCACGTTGTCGGGCTTTAGATCGCGATGGACGATGGCCGCCGCGTGTGCCGCTGCGAGCCCTTGTGCGATCTGCTTGGCGATGTGGCATAGGCGCGGCACGGGCATCGCACCCTTCGCCTCGCTGACGAGCGCGCTGAGGCTCTTGCCGGCCAAAAACTCCATGACGAAGTACGTCGACCCGTCGGGCAGCTGGCCGAAATCGCTGATGTCGACGATGTGCGGATTGCCGATCGCGCTCGCCGCCCGAGCTTCCTGGAGAAATCGTTCGTTCGCCTCATGATCCGTCGCCATTTCGCCGCGCAGCACCTTGATGGCGACTTTCTTTGCGATGACCTTGTGCCGGGCTGCGTAGACGACACCCATCCCCCCCTCTCCGACCATTCGGTCGATGACGTAGCGGCCGTCGATCGTCTTGCCGAGGTATGGGTCGACTTTCGGTGGAGGCGGGGGTTCCGTCTTTCCTTGGGCCAGCGCCTTTTCACTTTCCGCTGCCACCGCCGGCGCCTGGACGACACTCGCCGATGTGGCGGGGATGGCCGGCCTCGGCGGCGGCGCCGGCGGGGGCTTCGGGGCATCGGTCATGGGCGCCTCGCCGAAGTTACATGGCTTGGGCGGTCATGGGCGAACGACGTTTCGAGCTCGAGCAATGACCAAGCCTCGTGACGATCACGCCGGGGGCGGTTGCCGCCCTGGGAACCACCGCCCCCTACCTGGTTGCCGCGGGCGTCTGAGAAACTTTTTGCCGCAAAACGAAACCGAGGGTCGCAAGGTACCGAGAAAATGGTGCGTCCGGGGGGCAGCGAGCGACGCCGACGAGAGGCGAATGCTCGATCCGTGATACGAGTCACGCGCCGGGCGAGCTTGCGCATGGGTTACCCGATCACCGTCGCGCTTCGATACCTCGCGTCGAAGAAGAACAACATGATCTCCATCAGCACGGCGCTTGCCATTGGCGGCGTCCTGCTGGGAGTCGCGGCGCTCACCATCGTGATGAGTGTTACCGGAGGCTTTCAAGAGCAGTTCCGGGAGAAAGTCCTCGGCGTCAACGCGCACGTGCTCGTGCTGAAGTACTCAATCGATTTCCGCGAATACCGCGACATCATGAAGAAGGTGCGGGACGTGCCGCGTGTCGTCGGGGTCGCGCCGTTCGTCATCAATCCGATGATGGTCACCCACGCCGATCACACGGCGACGGGGGTGCTCCTCAAGGGCGTAGACCCCGAGCTCATGCCGCAAGTCCTCGATCTGCCCAAACACATCGTTTCGGGCAGCCTTGCGGGACTCCGTGGCGTGGACGCTAAGCCCCCGGAACCAGCCTTCGACCCGCTGGGTCGAGAGCTCGACTCATCGCAAGGTCGTGGGGACCTCGGCGATCACGACCGCGGCAGGGACTCACTGCTTCAGATGATCCAGCGCGAAGTGAACGAAGACATGCGGCGTGCCGACGCTGGCGCCGACGACGCGCCCGCTAGAGCCATCGAGGTGTCTTCCGCTCAGCAACATGCAGCGCGAGCCTCCGACGACACCACGACGGCGCGGCCCCAGAGCTCGGGCAGCCGCTCGAAGACACAGAACGCGCGAGCCACCCTGCTCGGCGACGTTCGCCCCGCCGGCGGTTACAAGAGCGAGCTTCCCGACGACGATTACATCCCCGACTCGATCGACCCGGATCCGTGCAAGAGCCCCGACCAGGTCGCGAAGATGCCCGGCATCGTCATCGGCCGGACTCTGGCCAAGCAGCTCGACGTCGGCCTGGGAGACTGCGTGCAAGTCACGTCGCCGCAAATCGGCATCTCGTTCGGCACCGGCGCTAGGTCGCCAATCGCGAAGCAGTTTCGCGTCATCGCCGTCTTCGAAGCCGGCTTCGACCAATACGACTCGAAGCTCGTCTATACCGACCTTTACGAGGCGCAGGCATTCTACGAGTACGGCGACAGCGTGACGGGGATCGAGATGAAGCTCGACGACATCGATCGCGCCGACGCCGTGTCCAAGGAGATCGCTCGTCGCCTGAACAATGGGATCTACAACACGATGACGTGGGCCCAGCTCAACCACGGGCTCTTCACGGCGCTCTTGATTCAGCAAATAGGGATGAGTTTCATGCTCGGCCTCATCATCCTCGTCGCGGCATGTACGGTAATCGCAACACTCATCATGGTCGTGCTCGAAAAGAAAAAGGAGATCGCGCTGCTCAAGGCGCTCGGCGCAAAGAACGAGGCCATCTTACGTATCTTCATTTATCAGGGCGGATTCGTCGGCCTCACCGGGACGGCATTCGGCGTGCTCATCGGCTGGGTGTCGTGCCGATTCTTGCTCCTTTACACATTTCCGCTCGATCCCAAGGTTTACTTCATTTCGCGCTTACCGGTGTCGATGCGCCCCGTCGAATTCATCGTGCCCGCGATCGTCGCGATTGGAATCTGTCTCGTGGCGACCATTTTTCCGGCGGTCTATGCGGCGAGACTTCGTCCGGCGGACGGACTCAGAGCCGAATGACGCCGTGCGCCTCATTTCAGGGCTTCGCGTTGACCGTCCGGATACCGTGCTGATAAGAGTTTGATGGGAAGGTAGGCGAAACGACGCATGCGCTGGCTCGTCGAGGTGATGCCGCTCGGCAAGACCGAAAAGGAGGCGCTCTACGTCGACGCGGAGTCGTGGCAGAAGGCGCTCCAGGTCGCACGCGCCCAGCGAGGCGAGGCCGGGCCCATGAGCGGCTTCTCCATCGAGCTTTTGGAACAGGGCTGCAGCGCAGTCGATCCTTCTTCCCGCCTTCGCTACGAAGTGCGGCGTGCACCCGACGAAGCGGCCACACGCGTTCCAACCGCTCGCCCGCCCCCGGCAGCCCCGGTCGGCGG
>JALYHX010000780.1 GCA_030776305.1 Myxococcota bacterium | reverse complement strand
GTTGGGCAGTGGTAAACAAGGCCCCACCCCACGTGACTAACTCGCACCCCATCCTCATCGTTGGTTCGATTGCATTCGACGATCTCGATATGCCATCGGGTGAATTTCGCAGTGTTCTCGGTGGTTCCGCGACGTACGCGTCGCTTGCGACCTCGCTCGTCGCACGCGGAGGGGTCCGCGTCGTGGGCGTCGTTGGCGACGACTTTCCCGACAAGCACCTTGCGGATTTGCGCGGTCGTGACATCGACACGGCGGGCGTCGAGCGTGCAGTAGGACGGACTTTTCGCTGGCACGGCCGCTATTCGAGCGATCTCGCGAGTCGGACCACCCTCGACACACAACTCAACGTCTTCGCAAACTTCTCGCCGAAGATCCCTGCCGCGTACGCGGATAGCCCGTTCTTGCTTCTCGGCAACATCCACCCCCAGCTCCAAGCCAGGGTTCTCGACCAGATGAAGCGCCCTGATCTCGTTGCAGCCGACACGATGAATTTCTGGATCGAGCGCGAGCAGTCTTCTCTGGCGGAGGTGCTGCGGCGCGTCGATATCCTCATCATCAACGACGAAGAGGCGAGGCAGCTCTCGGGAATCCACAACCTCGTCAAAGCTGCCGCCGATATTCGCAAGCGTGGCCCGGACATGCTCGTCATCAAGCGGGGAGAGTTCGGCGCCCTTCTCTTCGACGCCGCCGGCGTGTTCTTCGTTCCCGCGTACCCTCTCGAAGAGGTGCTCGATCCCACGGGGGCGGGTGATTCGTTCTCCGGTGGACTGCTGGGCTACCTTGCATCCTCAGGCGGCGCGGTGTCGCCCGCCATCCTGCGCAAGGCAATGATCTTCGCGTCGGTGCTCGGGAGCTTCTGCGTCGAGGGGATCGGGCCGGCTCGATTGCTCGCGATCGACCGGTCGGACATCGCGTCGCGGGTGGCCTCCTTCGTTCGACTCACGGATTACGGGGGGGACGTCTCCCTGACGCCGTGACGCGCTGACTTCACGGCAAGACGCGCTTCAGCGTTTCGACTTCGGTGCGCGAGCCTCTCGAATCGCGGCCAGATAGCGCGTCGCGCTCTCGGTCACGGCTTGCGTGCGGCCAGAGCGTAGCTTCTCGACGTCGACCAGGTCGGCACCGACGCCCACGGCGCTTGCTCCCGCCCGAACGAAATCCCCCACGTTTTGCAGCGAAACACCACCGGTCGGCACGAGGCGAAGGTGCGGCAGCGGGGCCTTCAACGACCGAATATAGCTCGCGCCTCCGACCGCGCCGCAAGGGAACACCTTGATGAGGTCCGCGCCCGCTCGTGCGGCGTGCACGATCTCGCTCGGGGTGAGTGCCCCGGGGAGAATAACCGCACCGAGCGCGCGGCAACGAGCGATCGTGGGCTCGTCGACGATCGGGCTGACCACGAACGCCGCACCCGCCGCGATGCATTCGCTCGCCGTCTCGGCGTCGATGACGGTTCCGGCTCCGATCACGACCTCGTCGCCATATCGGCTGGTGAGCG
Source organism: Myxococcota bacterium (assembly GCA_030776305.1). GTDB lineage: Bacteria > Myxococcota_A > Polyangia > Polyangiales > Polyangiaceae > Palsa-1150. The sequence continues at coordinate 1,316 of JALYHX010000780.1, read as the reverse complement.
AATGAATCAGCGCAACGGCACCGGGTACCGTCATCGTCACTTCGACGACATCGATCCCTCCGGCGACGATGGCGTCGACCGCCTGCATCGCGAGTTCCGCGGTCGGCGCGCGGATCACGGGGATGATCCCGCAAGCGAGGATCCTGCTCGTGATCTCGTTGCTCATGAATCACCGATCGACGCGGGTGCCCGACCCCATCATCGCGTTCTTCACCTCGGCGAATGTCGCCATCGAACAGTCCCCGGGCGTGGTCATCGCGAGCGCCCCATGGGCGACTCCACATTCGATCGCCCAGCCCGGCTCTTGCCCCGCGAGGAGTCCGTAGAAAAGGCCGGAGGCAAACGAGTCGCCCCCCCCGACGCGGTCGTAGATCTCCAAGTCTTCGCGCGTCTTGGCAACGTGGAAATGCCCATCCACGCGGCAAACGGCGCCCCAATCGTTTCGACTCGCCGACCTCGCCCGGCGAAGTGTCGTCGCGATCACGGACAAGCCGGGGTACGCCTCCGCGACGCGCTCGATCATTCGCTCGAAAGACGCGATCTCGAGTCTCGAGTATTCCGGATCACCGTCGTCGACCTCGAAACCCAGCGCGGACGTGAAGTCTTCTTCGTTTCCGATCATCACGTCGGCATTCTCGGCGAGGGCTCGGTTGACGTCGCGTGCGCGACCCTTTCCGCCGATTCCCTTCCAGAGTGACGGCCGATAATTGAGATCGTAGGAGACGACGACTCCATGGCGCTTTGCTGTCAACATCGCCTCTTGGGCGACGGCCGCCGTCGAATCAGAGAGCGCCGCGAAGATGCCTCCCGTATGAAACCATCGCGCACCGTGGAAGCCGAAGATGCTGTCCCAGTCGACCTGGCCCGGGCGCAGTTGACTCGCGGCAGTATTGCCGCGGTCCGAACAACCAACGGCCCCCCGCATGCCGAACCCGCGCTCGGTGAAGTTCAGCCCATTCCTCGCGGTCCGGCCCACGCCATCGTAGTCGACCCAACGAACGTGGGACTGGTCCACCCCTCCCTGGAAGATCAAATCCTGAACCAGACGCCCGATCGGATTGTCCACGAGCGCCGTGACGATGGCCGTGTCGAGGCCGAAGCACCGCTTCAGCCCGCGCGCCACGTTGTATTCCCCCCCGCCCTCCCAAGCGCGAAACGAACGAGCTGTCGATACGCGTCCGTCGCCGGGGTCGAGGCGAAGCATGACTTCGCCAAGGGCGACAAGATCGAAACGACAGCTCGTCTTGGGCTTGATGATCACGACCCGTTCGGCCGGGCGGCCGATCCCCGGCTAAAAGAAGTAATACATCGAGCCG
>JALYHX010000779.1 GCA_030776305.1 Myxococcota bacterium | reverse complement strand
GGATTGGACCCAGGCGCACCGTCGTCGCGGAGACTCCGAACGCCGTGGTGAGCCGCACCATCCACGCGACGAGTGGCGGATGATCGTAGTAGCTCCAATCGAGAAACCGAGACCACGAGTAGTAGTACGCTTCCCCATTGCCCAGCGGCAGTGGGGCAACGCAAACCAAACGGATGACGGTCGCCGCAACCACCCATCCCGTGGCCCAGGCTCGGTAGTTCTGCTCTGCGCCCTCCCCGCAAGGGAGGTCGCATGCCGAGTCATCGACTTCGAGAAGAGGGCGGGAGTCTTCGGCGAGAATGTTCATGCTCAGGGGATCTCACCGTGCGCTATCGGCGCAGTGTGCCTCAGGCGCACTGTGCCTCGGGCGCACACTGGACCTGCATTGCCACGAGGTTCTATGAAGCTGTCGCGATTCCAACAGGCGTCATTTGTTTCGACGGCGGGTGTGCATAGTACATAAGTCACTTGGACCGAAGCTTTTCCATATGGGTTGGCCACTCGGCCCCGGCGTGCCTGCACGACTCGAGCCGTTGCCTTCATGTCTGAATCGCGATCGTCGGCGACGATCCGACTCGGCCAGACAACCCACGCGGGTCGCAAAAAGGCGGTGGCGCGCTTGATGCGACCGTGGGCCCACAACATCCCAGCGACCCTACCGGTTAGGTGAACAATGAGCAGACTTGGAGTTCTTATCGTCGGAGTCAACGGCGCCGTCTCTTCGACTCTGATCGCGGGGGTCGAGCTGATGATTCGCGGACGGGTGCCGCGCATAGGAATGGGGACCGAGCCCACGGAGGCCAAGATTTCCGAGTCGATCACCGGGTTGTTGGACCTCGTGCCGCTCGAAAATCTGGTGTTTGGGGGCTGGGACGTTCGTTTTCCGAATGTCTACGAGGGAGCGCTGCATCACAAGGTCTTCCCCCAGGAAGTTCTTGCCGAGGTGCGCGACAAGCTCGAAGCCACGACCCCGTGGCCGGCCGTCTTCAACCGCGCCTACGCCCAGAACGTCGAGGGGACTCACGCCGTCGAAGTCTCGTCGCATCGACAAGAGCTCGCCCTCCTGCGACGCAACATCCAGGACTTCAAACGGACGCGCGGGGTGGAGCGTCTGGTGATGGTGAACTTGGCGTCGACCGAGGCGTATCTGGAGCAGGGGCCCGTGCACGCGAGCAGGGCGGCCTTCGAGGCGGGGCTGGACCGAAGCGATCCCGCCATATCGCCCGCGATGCGGTACTTCTACGCTGCGGCGGAACTAGGAATCCCGTATTGCAACTTCACACCGAGCCACACCAACATACCAGCTCTCTCGGAGCTCGCCGGTCGGACGCAGACGCCGTACGCGGGCATGGACGGCAAGACGGGGCAGACCCTCGTCAAGACTGCCCTGGCCGCCATGATGCGCGTCCGGCGCCTCAAGATCGAAGGCTGGTACTCGACGAACGTCCTCGGCAACAACGACGGCTTGGTGCTCGACGCGCCGGAGTCGAACAAGACCAAGGTGCTGTCGAAGTCATCGGTCCTCGACTCGGTCGTCGGCTACCACGTCGACAATCACCAGGTGCACATCCATTACTACAAGCCTCGAGGGGATTCGAAAGAGGCATGGGACAACATCGACGTCGTGGGTTTTGGGGGACTGCCCATGCAGATCAAAGTCAACTTCCTCTGCCAAGACTCGGCGCTCGCGGCACCTCTCGTGATCGACCTCGTGCGCTTGCTCGACGTCGCCAAGCGGGCCGGGGAGTCGGGAATCCAGAGACAGTTGTCGCTCTTCTTCAAGTCCCCGTTTCACCGCCCCGGTGAGGCTCCGATCCACGACTTGTTCAAACAGGAGCAGCTTCTCCTCGAGTGGGCGCGTGAACGAAGTGTGCGGCCTCATTCGATCCATGGCGACGTGGCCCGCACCCATGGCGACCTTGATGTCGCCAAGGTGGAAGGCGGGCTCGCCGGGAGCCCCCTTCGGGTCTGGCCGGAGGTTCGCGCGAGCGAAGGCCGTCGCGTTGACCGCAACGGCTCGCCTGAATAGATGACCCTCGTGGTTTCGTCCCGTCGTCGGGGTCAGGCGGTGGTCCTCGTCGTCGTCGACGACGGAACGAACATCCGGCGTACGCTCGAACTCGAGCTCCGGGCATGAATCCCTGGCCCGAGCTCCGCGTCGCCGCATGGCGCGACACGTACGCGACGCTGCAGCTCTACGCGCAGATCATCGGCAAGATTCGCCTCGCGCTCACGCCGAAGATGAACCAGTGGTGGAACGTTCCCCTATACGTGACGACCCGTGGATTGACGACATCGCCGATGCCCTACGGCGACCGGACGCTCGCAATCGACTTCGACTTCATCGATCACCAGCTTCTGATCCAGGATAGCGACGCCCACGTCCGCAGGATGCCGCTCGTACCGCGTGCGGTATGCGATTTCTACGACGCGCTGTTCGCGGAGCTTGCGGCGATTGACGTCCGCGTTCGCATCGCTCCTGTACCGCAAGAGTGCCCGGTAACGACTCGCTTTTCGGACGACAGGGAGCACGCGAGCTACGATCGGAATCAGGTGCACCAGTTCTGGCAGGTCCTGCGTCGGATTGAGCCAGTCTTTCAAACCTTTCGTGCACGGTTTCGCGGCAAGTGCAGCCCCGTGCATTTTTTCTGGGGCGCTTTCGACCTCGCCGTCTCGCGCTTCAACGGCAGCCGCGCGCCTGCACGCAAGTCGTTGGTCGACAGGGACGCCTATGACGAGGCGGTCATCTCGCTCGGTTTTTGGCCCGGGGACCCTTGGTCAGGCGCGACCGACGCGATGTTCTATTCGTATACCGTTCCGGAACCGGTCGGGCTGGCAAACCAAAGCGTGCGACCCGATGCCGCGTTCTTCAGCGCGACGTTGAAGGAGTTTCTACTGCCCTATGACGTCGTCCGCGGCTCGTCGGACCCGGCCGCCATGATCCTCGAGTTCGCACAAAGCACGTACGACGCGGGGGCCTCGCTTGCCGAATGGAATCGCGAAGCGTTGACGTACCCCTCGCGTAGGCAACCTTGAGGCTTGGGCGAGGACGTGTCTCTCCACTATTCTGCAAGCGCCAGCTCGTCGGCGTAGCACCATACCCACGTCTCGCCTTGCTCGAGAGATGTGACGATGGGATGGGCGCTCGATTTGAAGTGTTTTGTCGCGTGTCGGTTGGGGGACGAGTCGCAGCACGCGATGTGGCCGCACGTCAAACACTCCCTGAGGTGGACCCACCGGCCGCCGATCTTGAGGCAATCCTCGCAACCGACTCCTGGGCGGCTTACCTCGCGGATCTTGTCGGTATGGTCACAAGGCGAGTCGATAGCGACTGTGTAGCGCTTGCTCATGGCATTCTACCCATGGCGTTGACGAGGCGGCCCCTTGGCCAAGATCTTCGCTTACGACCTGTACTCCGCGGTGGCATCGAAGTGCAATACGCGGCCACACGGGCTGGTCCCAATGGATCCCGCGCACTCGTCGTCGCCTTCGAACGAAGCCTCTCGCGCACGCAGCGCCCGCATGATGGTCTCCGTAAGGTCGTGTTCGCTCTCAACGCACCGCGGATCGCCGCAAGGCACGAGAAAGAGCGCCGGCGCGCGGTCGACCACCAGACGCCGAATGTGTCTCGGCTGTGTCCCCGTGACGCCGGATCGCTCCTCGATGTCGAGTCGCAAGCTGATGAGATCGGGCACCTGCTCGCAGAGCCTCGGCGCGTCGTCCTCGCGTCGACGCCGTTCAGCAAACCGAGCTGCTGCGGCGCCATGTCGGCGATAGTTCATCACACCAATCTCGTATAGCTTAGCACGCACGCGCGCTGGCGCTCGCGCGGCCCCGGAGAGACCGCGACTGAGAGCGTATCGTCCGAGCAAGGCCGCGGCGGTCTTTCCTCGCGCGCGGCACTATGCTGTCCTGACGTGAAGCTCAATGGGGGTGGTCCCCGTTGGCGCCGCACGACACGCCGACCATCCCCATGACGATGACGCCTGAGGAAGAGCGCGAGGCTCTGAGTGAAGCGGCCGCGAAGCTGATCAACAATGCGTGGGCGCAGGCGCGCAAGTGGGGCCGAAGCCCTCGCGACGCGGTGGTTCTCGTTCTCGACATGGCGGACGCAAACGCGCGTGAAATCGTGGCGGAACGCCCGAACGATGTGCCCGAAGTCCAACGCGTCGAGACCGACAGGGGCTCGTGGAACGTCGCGCTGGCTGTCGCTCCCAGGGTGCGTGCCGTCAAGAATCTCCCGGAACTGGCAGATCGGCCCGAGGTTTCCGTCGTCGTTGTGAGCGCCGGCGGATGGCTTGGCGTCCCCAAGAGCGACGCGAACTAGGCGGCCCGGGTGTCTTTCGCCCGATCCCTTCGCGAT
>JALYHX010000778.1 GCA_030776305.1 Myxococcota bacterium | reverse complement strand
CTGCGGGCGTGCGGACCGGACCTCGCGCGACCGGTTGGCCTGAGCGGGCGCGCGTGCAGGGCGGTTGCGCGCGCCGCCGAGCGTGCTGGCGTGGCCCTTTCGGCGCTTGTCCCCTAACGACGACCGACCGGGACTTGGGAGGCGCTCGGACCCTTGGCGCACGACCATGGACCATGAGCCCCGAGTGAATTCCCACGACCGTTTCCACGGTCGCTCCAACGGCCCTTGCCGAGACTCTTCTCCTCGGGATGACGCCCGAAGAAGGAGCGAGACCATGGCTATCGACGAAAAGAAGCTGAATGACTTCCTCGGCAAGGTCGTGAGCGACGTGGGGGCGGCCATGAGCGCGGCGCTCGTCGTCATCGGCGACAAACTTGGCTTGTACAAGGCGATGGCAGAGGCAGGCCCGACGACACCGGCCGACCTCGCGCGCCTCACTGGAACGGCGGAGCGTTACATCCGCGAGTGGCTCAACGCCCAGGCGGCGAGCGGCTACGTGACGTACGACTCGGCGACCGGTCGCTTTGCCTTGCCGCCGGAGCAGGCGTTCGCCCTTGCCGATGACACGAGTCCTGCCTCCGTTCCGGGTCTTTTCCAGGTCACGGCGGCGATGTGGCATGGCGAAGAGAAGATGACGGACAACTTCCGATCGGGGCGGGGGACCGAGTGGGGAGCACAGCATCCGTGCCTGTTCGAGGGAACGGAGCGATTCTTCCGCTCGGGGTACATCGGCAATCTTGTGAGCTCGTGGATCCCGGCGCTAACGGGTGTTCGGGAAAAACTCGAGCGCGGAGCGAAGGTCGCGGACGTGGGCTGCGGCCTCGGGGCATCGACGATTCTGATGGCCAAGGCGTTCCCCAAGTCGCGATTCGTCGGCTTCGACTCGCACCCCAAGTCCGTCGAGATCGCGCGTGAACGCGCCAGACAAGCGGGGGTCGGGGAGCGCGTGACCTTCGAAGTTTCCAAATCCGTAGACTACCCCGGCAACGGCTACGACCTCGTCGCGCATTTCGACTGCCTGCACGACATGGAGGATCCCGTCGGTGCCGCACGACACGTCCGCGAGACGATCGCCGCCGATGGTACCTGGATGATCGTCGAACCCTTCGCAGGCGACCGGCCGGAGGAGAATCACAACCCGGTCGGACGCGTGTTCTACTCGGCGTCGACGCTTCTCTGCGTGCCTCACTCGCTCGCGTCTCACGGTCCGGCGCTCGGCGCCCAGGCGGGCGAGGCTCGTCTACGCGAGGTGGTCGTGACGGGCGGCGGCTTCACCCACTTCCGCCGTGCGACCGAGACGCCATTCAACTTGATTCTCGAAGCGCGTCCGTAAAAAGGTGCTCGGGGAGTGGTCCCCGAGAACCGCCCCCCGGGCGTCTTGGCGATCGACCCCGCTCGCGTTAGACAGGCGTCCATGCCCACCCGCAAGAAGATCGGATTGATTGGCGCCGGAAACATCGGCGGCGAACTCGCACGCCTTTGCGCAAACGAGGAGTTGGGGGACGTATGGCTCTTCGACATCGCCGCCAAGGAGAACCTTGCGAAGGGCAAAGCGCTCGACCTCGAACAGAACGGCGCGGTGATCGGCTACGACGCGCACATTCGCGGCACGTCGAACTGGGGCGACCTCGATGGCGCGGACGTTCTCATCATCACCGCCGGGATCCCGCGCAAGCCCGGCCAGTCGCGCGACGACTTGGTCGCCACGAATCTGCCGATCATCCGCGACGTCGCCGAGAAGGCGAAGAAGGTTTGCCCCAACGCGCTGGCCATCGTGATCAGCAACCCGCTCGACGCGATGGTGTACGAATACAAGCGCGTCACCCGAGCGCCCAAGAACCTCGTCGTCGGGATGGCGGGGGTGCTCGACAGCGCACGCTTTCAGCTCTTTCTCGCGCGCGAGGCGGGGGTGAGCGTCAAAGACGTGCGGGCAATGGTCCTCGGCGGACACGGCGACGACATGGTGCCGGTACTGTCGATGACCACCATCCACGGCGTCCCCGTCTCGGCGATCATCTCCAAGGACGCCCTCGACAAGATCGTCGACCGCACGCGGAAAGGGGGGGGCGAGATCGTCAATCTGATGGGGACGAGCGCGTACTACGCGCCGGCATCGAGCGCCGTAGCGATGGCCAAGGCGTATCTCCGAGACGAAAAGCGGTTGCTGGCGTGCGCCGCGTACCTGGAAGGCGAATACGGGTACAAGGATCTGTTCATGGGGGTGCCGGTCGTCCTCGGCGGAAAGGGGGTCGAAAAGATCATCGAGATCCCGTTGACCGAGGCCGAGAAGGCGATGCTCGCGAAGAGCGCGAAGAGCGTTCAGGCGGTCGTCGACATCTGCAACAAGGGGTGAGCCTCTGCCGAAAATTTGCCATCGGGGCAGCAGCCGCGCGAAATGCGTGATGCCGTGCTTCGCCGCACTCTCCTCATGGCGCTAGGTGGGTCGCCGCTGCTGTCTTTCACGGCGACTGCGCACGCCCAGGCCCGCCTGACCGCGCTGGCGCGCGATGCGCGCGGGACGACGCTCGTTCTGGCGCTCGAACATGCGCCGTTTCCGGTGCCAGGCGCGCCGTATCGGGACGATTCGGTCATCGTGTTCGTCCCCGCGCACTATCGCTTCCGGGGGGAAGAGGGCGTGTCGGTGCTCGTCCACTTTCACGGGCACAACACCACCGCCGAGCGAGCCGTCGCCGGCCACGAGCTCAGGGAGCAGCTTGCGGACAGCCGCCAGAACGCCGTGCTCGTCGTGCCGCAGCTCGCGGTTTTGGCTCCGGACTCTTCGTGCGGCAAGCTCGAATCGACTGGGGGCCTCTTGCGCCTCTTGCAGCAAGCGGTCGCCGTGGCGGCTTGTGAAGGGCGAGTCACGCTCGGCGAGACGGGCTTTCCGAGCGACGCTCCGCTGGGAACCGTGTGCGTGTCGGCGCATTCGGGCGGCTACCATGCCGCGGCCAGCTCTCTGCGTGGCGGCGGTGTGGACGTCCGCGAGGCGTACCTGTTCGACGCGCTCTACGCCGAACTCGAGGCATTCCGTGATTGGGTCATCGCGCGTCGCGGCGAGCCGCTCCATCGGCGCCACAAGCTGGTGAGCTATTTCACGGAAGGGGGGGCGACGGCGGCGAACAGCTGCCTGTTGCGCGCGCAACTCGAACGCGCCGCCGTGCTTTGCGAGCACGAGATGCAGGAAGGCGAGCTGTCGCGCCACGAGCTGTCGCACGCGGACGCGGTCTTCGTCCGCACGGGACTCTGGCACTCGAACGTCACATGGGAGACGAACGCGATGCGCGACTGCCTCTTCGCGTCGGCGCTCCCAAGGCACCTTCCGACGACGTGGTTCGCGCGGAAGGTGGGATCGCGACCCATCGAGAAGCGCCAGCGGTAAAGGCGCTTGGGCGAAACCATCACGCCAACTGAATGGCCGGCAGTTGACAACGCCGGCACACGCGGCAGATATCCTCGCGATGGCGTGTTCGCAGGTACGGCAAGCCTTCGGGCGCTACAGGTCCACGATTGGGCGTCTCCCGGTCGCGCTATTCGTCGCTTTGGCGACATTGGGCAGCGGGTGCAACGCCATCCTGGGAAACGGGCCGCACGATCTCGCGATGGACGCCGCGGACACAGCCGATGCAACGGCCGAACTCGATGCAGCCACAGGCGATGCAACGGCTCAAGAGGGTGGGGCCCCGAGCGACGCAATTCCCTTGCAAGACGCTTCCCAAGACAGAACGATCGTTTACGACGGTGCCGGCAGCACCCGCGATGCCGTCGCCGATAGCTTGTCGGTCAGCACGACCTGCGTCTCAGGAGGCGATTGCTCGCCGAATGACTGCCAGAGTGGAACCTGGGGATGTGTGGACGGCGGACGTGTCTGCCAGTTGGTCTCCGCAAAAGATGGGACGCCCTGCACAGCGAATGCCGATGCGGGCAGCTATGTGTGTAGCGCTGGCAAATGCGCCGCGTGCAACGCCGGGGCCGACTGCACTGATCCAACCAAGCCGTGCATCACGAAGAGTTATGACTGCACCTCCGGCGCGGCAGTTTGCACGGCCAGGGGAAACGCGCCCGAGGGGGTGGGGTGCGGCGCTGGGCTCTATTGCACCGGCGGCGCGTGTGCGGCGTGCCAGGTCGGAGCGGCTTGCCCGCCGGCGGCGAACGCCTGTCACCTCGGAAAGGTGACCGCGTGCACGGGCGGTGTTGCCACCTGCGTCGATCAGGGCACCAACGCGCCAGCGGGCACGTCGTGCAAGCCTGCCTCGGGCGCAAGCGGCGCGTGCGACGGCAGCGGGACCTGCTCCCCGTGCTCGGAAGGCGCGCAGTGCAATCCGAGCGGCAACACCTGCCAGGTAGGCGTCCAGTCTTGCTCCGCCGGGGTGCAATGCAAGAACGCCGTCTTCGTCCAGGAAGGCAAGACATGCGGCGCAGGCAAGATCTGCCACGCTGGCGCGTGCGGGGCATGCGACGGTACGTCGTGCGCCGGGGGTTGTTGCAACAGCTCGGGATGCGTGACTGCGCTGCAGACCGTCACCGAATGCGGCACCGGCGCTGGCGGGGGGACGTGCATGGCGTGTGTCGGTCCGAGCGTCGGCACCGGAAGCGCGAAGTGCGCCAGCAACGCCTGCACGTTCGCGTGCACTGGGGCAACACCGGACGCTTGCCCAGGCATCGGCTGCGTGGATCTCAAGACGGACGACGCCAACTGCGGACAGTGCGGGAGCCGATGCGCCGCGTCGACTCACTGCATGGCTGGGTCGTGCA
>JALYHX010000777.1 GCA_030776305.1 Myxococcota bacterium | reverse complement strand
GCGCGCGACAGCGCGCTGTCCCTGCGCAATCTGAGGATTTCGCTCATCGAGGCGCTTCGCCTCATCGGACCCCCACGACCATGGGGCGCTCCCGCTGCGGCGCTTCGCCGCGTCGAACGTGCGGTCGGGGCGATCGGGGAGTTCGGCGAAGAGCTCGACGCGACCTCCGCGCATCTCCATGCAAGCGAGCGATCCCTGCGCGACGACATCGCGTCTGCGAAAGAGCAGCTTTCGACGATGCGACAGACCACCGTCGGGCGGATCTTCGCGCGCTTGACGACCGCGATCGAGTCCGAGGCGCGCCGCAACGGTCGCGGGGTCATCGTTCGAACGTCCGGGGCGGACGAGACGGTCGACCGGCGCGTTGCGGAGTACATCGTCGAACCTTGCCTTCAGCTGGTGCGCAATGCCGTCGCCCATGGCATCGAGCCACCCGATGTTCGTGCGTCCCTCGGGAAACCAATCAGTGGCACGATCGCCCTCGTGGCCCGCAAGCTCGGCAATCGCCTGAGCATCGCGATCGAGGACGACGGCGCTGGGGTCGACGTCGCAGAGGTGCGCGCACGCGCCGTACGAGCCGGGCTGGTGACGCACGCGATCGCGGAGGCTGCCGACGACGACACGCTTCTGTCGCTTTTCTTCGTCCCGGGATTCTCGACGCGCGAGTCGAGCGACTTGCTCGCTGGACGCGGCATCGGCCTCGACATCGCACGCAGTGTGACGGAAAGGATGGGGGGGGCGGTACGGCTGACGAGCCGCGCCGGCGAGGGATTCAGCGCGCGCATCGAAGTACCGATCGAGACGGGCCTGGTGACTGTGCTCTGGGTCATGGCGGGAGGAGATGAATTCGCGCTGCCCGCTGCAAACGCCTGCCGCGTGCGCAAAAACGACGGACCGGACTCCGCTCGCGTGCCGCACCTGCTTGCGTGCTTCGATTCCGCGGCAAACGCGCGCGCGGCCTACGCAGTGGATCTGGAGTTGCACGAAGGCGACGGAGCGCAGGCGCCGGTGGCCATCGGCGTCGATGCCGTCAAGCACACGGAGAAGGTGCTGGTACGACGACTCGGACCCCTGGTTGCGAGCCTCGGGCCATTCGCCGGGGCCATCGGGCGCGGCGATGGCTCGGTGCGCCTCGCCGTAGATCCGTGGGGCATCGCGCCGCGAGCGCGCGCGTTCACCGCCGCTCACCCGAGCCGGCCTCCGATGCCAGTCGTTGGCTGATTCCATGGGCACCAGTCTCCTGATCGAGCCGATGACCGGGCCCGACCTCGCGGCCGTCGTGGCGATGGATTCGTCGACCCACACGAGCGAGGAGCAGCTCCGCGAGGAGCTGGCGCGGTCGTGGTCACATGTGTGGGTCGCCCGCGCGCGGGCTGACACATCGAACAACGATGAGGTCGTGGCCTTTCTTGTCGCCTGGCACGTTGCCGACGAGCTGCACGTGCTCAACGTGACGACGCGAGCGGACCGCCGGCGCAGGGGGATTGCGCGCGCGATGATGGAGACCGCGGTGGCCTATGGACGCCGCAGCCGAGTGAAACAAATCTTGCTCGAAGTGCGCCGCAGCAACCGCGCCGCGATTTCCCTTTACCGCTCCGTCGGCTTCTTTGCGACGAACGTTCGGCCTCGGTACTACCCGGACGATGAGGATGCGGTCGAGATGCTGCTCGTCTTCGACCCCGAAACGCGCGCAGTCGTCGACCGAGCCGACGAAGTGAAGTTGGATTGACGCTCGAGTTTCGCTGCGGCGTGCACGGCGCACGGCTGCCCCGGGTGTTACACCTCAATAGCCGACCATGAAGTACGCATTCCTGCTGACCGCGTTCGTCGTCACCACTGCGCTCTCCCCCATGGCGCACGGGCAGCCTACGCGGCTCACCCCAACGCAGAACGGACCGCTACGCTCTGCTCTGGAAGCGGCGCGCACGACCGATTATCCGGCCGCCGAAAAGGCCCTCGGCGCCATCGGCGGCGCTGACCGCCCGCAAGCACTCACTGCTCTGGCGCGAATCATGTTCGAACAGGGGCGCTTTGCCGAGGCCGAGCGATACGCCGCGCAATCGGCAAACGCTACTGCGGAGCGATGGACCGCCACCGCCCTTCGCGGCGAAATCTTGGAAGCGCAAGGAAAAGTGGACGAAGCGATCAAGCTGCTGGACCCGATCAAAGACGGGCCCGGCGTCGGGGGACGCCGAGTTCGACTCGTCCTCGGCGACCTGCTC
>JALYHX010000776.1 GCA_030776305.1 Myxococcota bacterium | reverse complement strand
CAACTCGGACGTGATCGTCGCCAGTGGCATCGCCGCGGCGCTCAACTTTGCCATCGGCGCGGTCGCGTTCTGGCTGGCTCGTGCGCCGGCCGTGTCGGCGGAGAATCGGGTGCCCTTTGACAGCGCATCACCTCCGGTCCCGAGGCCCTATGCCGTCTATGGGGTCGCCGCGCTCTCCGGGATGACCGCGCTCGGCGCACAAGTCGCGTGGACTCGGCTCCTCGCGCTGCTCTTCGGAGGCTCGACGTACACATTTTCAATCATCCTGGCGGTCTTCCTGTGCGGTCTGGGGATTTGAAGCGCGATCGCGGCCTGGGCGATCCGGCGCGGAGGGAGTGGAGCGCTTCTCGCCGCGACCCAGTTTGGGCTCGTCGCCGCCATCGCTTACGCCGCCACGATGATCGCCAAGGTCATCCCATTCACGTCCACGTTGCGAGTGGTCCCGATCGGAACGCTTCATGCGATTCACGCGATCCATTGCATCGAAGTGATCCTGCCCGCGGCGATCCTCTGGGGGATGAGCTTTCCACTCGCGCTTGCAGCGGCCGGCTCGGGTCGGGGCGATGCAGGGCGGTCGAGCGGAGACGTGTACGCGGCGAATACCGCAGGCGCGATCGCGGGCGCCCTTGGCGTCAGCTTCGTCACGATTCCGCACTGGGGTACGCGGACGAGTCAGCAGATCCTCATCGCGATTGCCGGCGTGTCCGCCGCCGTGATGTACGTGTGGGTCCATCGAACCGAGAGAGAGCGAAACAAGAATGGCGCCGGGCGAACTCCACAGGCGGCGATCGGCGCTCTCGCGCTGATCACGGTCATCGTCGCCGTCCGGATGGTCCCCCAGTTGGCCCCGCTGTTTCAAGCAGAGGGGCGGTACATCTGGCTCTACAACACGTCCGACACCGTCCCCTACTGGGCGGAGGGTGCGTCGTCGACGGTGGCGGTTCGCGAGTCGGCGAATCATCTGCGTTTCTTTCACGTCGCCGGAAAGGTCGAGGCCTCGAACGACACGATGGACATGCGCACAGAGCGAGTGCTCGGCCACCTTTCGGCGCTCGCCCACCCACAACCGGAGTCCGTCCTCGTCGTCGGACTCGGCGCAGGCATCACCGCTGGGGCCCTGCTCGCGCATCCGGAGGTGAAGCACATCGTCATTTGCGAAATCGAGCCCCGGGTCGTCCAGGCCGCCGGCTACTTCTCTGCCGAGAACCACTCGGTGCTTTCGGATCCCCGAGTCCAGGTCATTCATGACGATGCCCGCCATTTTCTGGCGACGACCCGGACGACGTTCGACATCATCACGTCGGATCCAATTCACCCGTGGGTCCGCGGCAACTCGGTACTTTTTTCACGAGAGTACTATTCCATCGTGAAGCAGAGGCTCAGACCCGGTGGAATTGCGACCCAGTGGATACCCCTCTACGAGACGAACGAGGCAGCGATCAAAATCCAGATGCGAACGTTCATGGACGCGTTCCCGAACGGCACCGTGTGGAACACCCAGAAGGACGGGGGTTACGACGTGGTCGTTCTCGGAAAGATGGAGCCGGTGCGCATCGATGTGCAGCGCGTCGAGCAGCGCATCCAAGACAGCCCGGAGCTCAAGCAGTCGCTTGCCGAGGTGCAGGTCAACTCGGCGATCGACCTTTTGGCGTCCTACGCCGCGGGCGCTCCCGACCTCGAAGAGTGGCTCCGCGATACGCCGGTCAATCGCGACTTCAGTCTCAAACTGGAATACATCTCGGGCCTCGCAGCAGACTTGCAGAAGGCGGATGAAATCTACGCATCGATGACCCGGTCACGGACCTTTCCCAGCGACATGTTCGTGGCGCCACCGCTATTGCAGATTCAGCTGAAGAGCCTCATTCCTGACATCCCCGCCCAGCGGTAGGCAGACCCCGCTTCGTCCCCGATCAATTGCCACACACACCGCCCCTGCACACGCTGGGGCTGACGCAGATCGTGCCACAATCGCCGCAATTGTTGTTGTCAGTCTGTAGGTATGCGCACGTGCCCGCGCAGTTGGTGTAGGGGGCGGCGCACGAGCACGCGCCATTGACGCAAACCAGATTCCCGCCGCAGGTCGCGCCGCAGAAGGCGCAATTGCTCTTGCTGGACGCAAGAGAGACGCAGGCGGCGCCGCCTCCCCCACCAGCGCCCGCACACTGAGTGGTCGGCGGCACGCACTGAATCACGCACGCACCTTCCGAACAAAACGGCGCGACCGCTCGGCAACGGTTGCCGCAAGCGCCGCAGTTTGCGTTGTTCGACGTGAGATCGACGCAGTTTCCCAGGCCTCGGAGACCGCCGGCGGCACATTGCGTCAGACCCGCCGGACAGTCGCACGTCCCATTGATGCACGCCCCTCGGAACGGGCACACCGCACCGCACGCGCCGCAATTGGCGTTGTCGATCAAAATGTCCACACACGCCGTACCCCCTTGCGCCGTGGGACACGAGGTCAGACCGCCGGTGCCGCAGCCGGGGACGCACACGCCAAGCGCGCACGTCGTACCGGTGGCGCAACGTAGGCCGCACCTCCCGCAATGTGCATTGTCGGTTTGCGGGTTCACGCAAGTGGCTCGGCAAAGGAGGTTCCCGGCGGCGCAGCTGCAGGCGCCGGCCGTGCAGTTCGCGCCGTTCGGACACTGGTTGTTGCAAGCTCCGCAGTTGAGCGGATCCGTCGCTGGGTCGACGCACGCATTGGCGCAGTTGGTCAGCTGGGGTCCCGCGTCGCCCGCTCCGCAGGCGAGCGTGCACACGCCGTTCGAGCAGACCGGCGTGGTGGCGGGGCATACGTCGCCACAGGCGCCGCAATTGTTCGGATCGCTCTGCGTCTGCGTGCAGACGCCGTTGCAGCGCAGACCCGAATTGTAGCATTCGCACGACCCGTTCTGGCACGTCGTCCCGGCACCACAGCGGATGTTGCAGCCGCCGCAGTTCGAGTCATTCGTCGCGACGTCGACGCACGTGTTGCCACACTGGGCAAGTCCCGACGTGCCGCACACACAGGCGCCCGCCGAACAAGCCGTGCCCGCGCCGCACGCTTGGGCGCACGCGCCGCAGTTGTTCGGATCGTTCTGGTCCGAAATGCATGTGCCGTTGCAGTACACCTGAGGCGGCGTCGGAAAACCGGTTGCCGGGCAACTGCACGCGCCGTTCACGCAGGTCGCCGGGCTGCCGCAGACGCTGCCGCATGCGCCGCAATTCGAATTGTCGTTCGTCAAGTCGACACACGCGCCGCTCGGGCACTGCGCGGGCGTGGATGCGCCGCACGACGTCGCGCAGGTACCCGATGAGCAGAGCCATCGCGAGGCGCCCGCCGGCAGAGGCATCGCTCTGCAGTCGTTCCCGCACCGGCCGCAGTTGGCCAGGTCCGAAGTGACGCTGACGCATTGGCCGTTGCAGAGCGTTTCTCCCGCGCGGCACGCACAAGCGCCGTTGATGCACTGTGTCGCGCCCGTGCACGCGTCGCCGCACGCGCCACAATTGAGGATATCGCCGGTCAAGTCGACGCACGCATTGCTGCAGTTGGTGAGCGTGGGACCGGAGTCGGCGGCACAAATCTGAACGCATGCGCCGTTCAAACAGCTCGGCGTCGATGAGGGACACACGTTGCCACAACCCCCGCAGTTTCTCGGATCGGCGTTCGCGTCGACGCACGAGTTGTTGCAATTCGTGAGCGGCGCGCATGTGTTGCCGTCGATCGTCACCGAGTCGCTGACCGGCGCGTCGGTCACGGGAAACCCGTCTCGCGGGGTGCCATCGCGCGGACTCGCGTCGACGAAGACTCGGTCGGCCAGAGGTCCGTCACCCGGGGTCGTCCCATCGCCGCCGGCGCCCCCGTCGCCCCGACTGCTGCCGTCGCTCCCGGCGGTCCCATCGATGCGTTCGCTGGGCGACACGCCGTCCTCCAGCGTCGACGAATCGCCGAGGTCAGAACCATCGGTCGAGAGGTGGATGTCGATCTCGGTGCGCGCACCGCATCCCTCGACGCCCACGACGATCGCCCACGTCCCGAGACAGGCGTAGAGAAAGACAAGACGACCGACTCTTGTCATGGCATCGTCCGACCTAAGCGAAGCCATCCAACGCGTCTGAGTGTATCACCGTCCAATATGCCAAAAAATCCAAGGAAAACTTCGCTACGAATGCCACGCGGTTGACACGCGCCGCCAGGCCCTCTATCGACTTTTCGCTGAATCGTCATTCACTGAGGGAGGCCCGCGGTGAAGATCGTCGTTGCTGTCAAACGGGTCGCTGACCCCGAGAATCTCAACAAGATCAAGCTCACTCCGCAGGGCGCGGTGGACACGACGGGGCTCGAACCGAAGCCGAATCCGTACGATGAATATGCCCTCGAAGCTGCGCTGCGGCTGACCGAGAACGGCGCCAGCACCAAGCAGCGCCTGGGCGAAGTCATCGTCGTGACGTTCGGGCCGAAGGAAACCGAGCAGACGCTGCGCGCGATGCTCGGTACGGGGGCCGATCGAGCCATCCGCGTCGACGCGACCGACGAGGTACTGGACGGCGATCTGGTCGCCCGGGGCCTCAAGACAGTCGTCGACCAAGAGAAGCCGGACCTTGTGCTGCTCGGGTATCAGCAAGCGGAGCACGAGTCGAACGAGGTCGGCCAAATGCTCGCCGAATACATCGGGTGGCCGCAGGCAACTTTCGCAGGATCGATTCAGAGTGAAGACGACAAGTCGCTCGTCATTGGTCGCGAGGTGGAAGGGGCCACCGCGCAGGTGCGCGTCACGCTGCCGGCCGTCGTCACGGTAATCGACAAGATCGTCCACCCGAAGAGCGTTCGGTCCAAGCACACAGCCGCGACGCACGCCTATCCCGACGGAGTGCGCTTCGCGGCGCTCATGGCGATCATGGCAGCGAAGAAGAAACCGCTCGTCGAGATGAAGCTGGCGGAGGTCGCCGCGGACACCGCGCTGAAGGTCCGCTATGTCGCCGCCGAGCTCCCGCCCAAACGCGCCGCGGGCCAGAAAGTCAAAGACGCAAAAGAGCTCGTGGCGAAGCTCAAGTCCGAAGCGAAGGTGATCTGATGCCTGGCACGCTGGTCGTCGCAGAGCTCTTCGAGGGCGAGGTCCGCAACGCGACCCATAGCGCGATTGCATTTGCCAAACAGGTGGGCGCGCCGTTCTCCATCCTCGTGCTCGGCAAGGGCGCGAGTGGCGCGGCGAAGGCGCTGGCGTCCTTCGGCGCTCAAAAGATCCTCTTGTGCGACGGACTCGCGCAGGTCGAACCCCATGTCTGCGAGCGGTACGCGCCGACGGTGGCCAAGATCGCCCGAGACGGCAATTGCGAGACGATCGCGCTCACGGCGAGCGCGTTCGGCAAGGATCTCGCTCCACGCGTCGCCGCAAAGCTTGGGGCGGGGTACGCGCCGGACATCAACCTGGTGAAAGTCGAAGGCTCGAAGCGCCGGTACCGGCGGCCGATGTACGCGGGCAACGCGTTCGGATGGCTCGAGATCGCCACTCCGGTTCACGTCGTCACCGTTCGTCAGACGGAATTTCCAGCGGCGCCGCCCACTGGCGGAGAGAGCCCTGTAGAGAACGTGCAGGCCGCTCCGGAGGATCCGGCAGCGACCCGTGTCCAGTTCATCAAGCTCGACGCCGCGACGAGCGAGCGTCCGGACCTCGCCGAAGCGCGCGTCGTCGTGTCCGGTGGGCGATCCTTGAAGGAGCAGTTCAAGCAGGTCCTCGAGCCGCTGGCAGATGCGCTCGGCGCGGCCATCGGCGCGAGCCGCGCCGCATGCGACGCGGGCTATGCGCCGCCCGAGCTTCAGGTCGGCCAGACCGGACGCACGGTCGCGCCGCAGCTCTACGTCGCCGTCGGTATCTCGGGTGCGATCCAGCACATTGCGGGAATGAAAGGGTCGAAGGTGATCGTGGCGATCAACAAGGATCCCGACGCGCCGATTTTTCAGATTGCCGATTATGGCCTTGTTGCCGATCTGTTCGTGGCCGTGCCGGAGCTGGTCAAAGAGCTCAAGAGTCAGGCGTAAACGTCGACTGAATTATCGGGTGGGCTTACCACCAGCACGCGCACCATGCAGTCTTAAGGGGACACAGCTCAAGTACTTTTCGATCCTCGCGCGATTCGGATGAGGCCGTAAAAGCACCATCCGGGTGAACCTCCGCTCGGAGAGCGCTGCCG
>JALYHX010000775.1 GCA_030776305.1 Myxococcota bacterium | reverse complement strand
GTCCCGTAACGAGGACAAGTCCCTGGTGGTGATGTGTTGCGCGCTCAATTTCGGGGGGGAGGCCAAGAGACACGAGCGTAGGCATGTTGGCCGCGATGCAGCGGAAGCATGCCTTGAGCCCCGAGCGCTGGCGCGCAACGTTCACGCGGTACCGGCCGGATGGACGCTCGATCGCGAAGTCGCACGAGCCGTGCTCGTCGAGCATCGGTCGTACGCGCTCCGGCACCGCCGGGAGGATCGTGGCTTGCACCACGGCTTCCTCGATCGGCGCACCGCGCGCGAGCAGCTCCCCGGCGATGCGCAACAGCATCGGGCGACCGGCGACGATGTGCATGTCACTGGCCGAAGCCTGTCGCGCCGTCGCGAGCAGTTCGTCGAGCGCCGCGATATCCGGTTGCGGCCCAACACGCAATGGAACGACCGCCGCACGCATTGTCGGTTCCGACGGGGCGCGGCCTTGACGCACGGCGGGGGGTGGGGTGGAAGGCGGCCGGACCGCAGCCAAAGGGGCCGCCACGTTGCGTGGGGGCGGCGGATTTGAACGTGACCCGGCCGGCGGGTGTCTGGCCGTCGGGTGCTCGACAGCTCCGGTCGGTGATGGCCGCCCTTTCGCCTGCGCCACCGGCGATTGTCGCTCGAGCGTGAAGCGTGCTTGCACCCGTCCTGCGCGGAACGCTGCCGTGATGGCGATCGACCCGACTCCATCGACGCGAGTCGACCATTGCGCGGGCTTCGCCTCCAGATCCTCGACATGGCGGCTCCCCCCGACCCCCAGCAACATTTCCAGGATAGCCTCGGTCGAACGCGGAGCGTCGTCGATGGGCTCATAGTTTCCGGCGATCTTCACACAGGGAAGACGGTCGCTTACGACCGCAAACTCGGAGACGTCCGCGCGAGAGAGCTCGCGCAGCATCTGGACTAGCGTCTTCATTCCGCCGACCGCAGGAAGGACAAGGCCACTCCGAATCAGCGTACCAGGGAGCTCGTCGCGATACTCCACTGCTTCGCTCGGGATGTGGTCTCGTCCCTCACCTCCCGCGCGAGACGCTCACTCCGCCTGGGCGACTGCCCGCGTTCCGATCGTGCCGGCCGCGCCACCTTGCGGGCGGGCAATCCGCTCGCTCTCGCCACGGCCATACGCGTCGAAGAGTCGCCCCCACGAGGTCTCCCGTTTCCACGTCTCGAACGTGTGTCGGTCCTTGAGCGGCCATCGGTAGTAGTCGTGATAGGCCTCGCTGGCGAAGATGAACGCGTTGACCAGCGGCGTGTGGAAGAAGACCTTCTGGATTTTCTTCAGCGGCCCGAACCAAAGCAGGTCCCCGGCGTGGCTGGCAAGGTTGTCGCCGACGTAAAATCCCCAGTTCTCGCCCCGAACGTCGTCGCCGACGATCTCGATGTCGCGAGGATCGCCGACCCCCAGCCCGTCGTCATGAGCCACCCGGATGTACTCGAGCTTCATCGGATCGAAGCCCATCATCTTCGCTGACACGGCGTCGATGGCGACCTGATCGGCGCTCGCGAGCATGTAGTCCTTCACGATGGGAATCATCGTGCGGGGCCCAGGTCCGTTCCCCGCCGTCGTGCCGTCCATGACCGCAAAGAGACCGGAGTGGATCTCCTTCTGAATCGCAAGAAGATCGACGAGCGTACGGTGGATCCACGTGTGTGTGTAATGCCGTTTGGTCGCGAGGAGTCCCCCGAATGCGTTCTTCATCGCGCCCGTGGTCGTCGTGTAGATGTGGCACTTCGCGGTCGGCAGATGAACGATGTTCTTGCCGAAAAAATATTCGGGGATATGGATACCCTCTGGGAAGATCGCGTTCAGGACGTGCATTCGCGCCTTCGGCCGGTAGAGCGTCCACTTCATGTCCGTGTCTTTGAAGTTGTAAAGGACCGGGACGCCGTACTTTCTGAAGAGCGGAACGTAGTGGTTCAGGTCCTCGCCCTTGAACGCGTTGGTCACGACCGTTTTGTTCTGCACGCATGTCACATCGGCGTACCCGGAGGCGCGGAGCGCGAGGATGGTGCCTTCCATTTGCCAGGGCGTCGTGTTGGCGCTCGGATACGGGTAGTGCCAGGAGATGTTGTCCTTGAGAATCGTCGTATGACCGGTCGCAAGGGACTGCTTCATCCCCGCCAGATCACAGAGACGTTCGATGTCGCCAAGGATCGTCTCGGGCTTGCACTTGAGAACCGCGACCTTCGACTTGGCCATCATGTCACCTATGTTGAGTCGATCCCCGTTGCGAAAACGGACCGCGGCCCGCATAGACGCCGCCAGCACCCAGTTCGGACCGGATTCGCAAGAGCTGATTGTACTTCGCCACACGATCCGAGCGCGAGAGGCTCCCGGTTTTTATCTGCCCCGCGTTCGTCGCCACCGCGAGATCGGCGATGAACGGGTCTTCCGTCTCGCCCGAGCGGTGACTGATGATCGAGCGGTAACCGCTCTCGGCGGCGAAACGGATACAGTCGAGCGTCTCGGTGAGCGTTCCGATCTGATTCAGCTTGATGAGGATCGCGTTGGCGGTCTTGCCCTCGACCCCGCGCCGCAGCCTCTCGACGTTCGTGACGAAGAGGTCGTCCCCCACGAGCTGCATTCGATTGCCGACACGCTGCGTGAGCAGCTTCCACCCATCCCAATCGTCCTCGGCGCACCCGTCCTCGATCGAGATGATCGGGTACTTCTGCGACAGCTGATCGTAGATGGCGACGAGCTCGTCGCGCGTGATACTTTTCTTGTCGAACGTGTACTTGGCAGTCTTCTTGTCGAAAAACTCACTCGCGGCGCAGTCGAGCGCGACGAACACCTGCTTGCCAGGTTGGTAGCCCGCCTCCTCGATCGCTCGAACGACGAACTGCACTGCCTCTTCGTTCGAGCCCAACTTCGGCGCGAAGCCCCCCTCGTCGCCGACCGCGGTCGTGAGTCCCCTTCCCTTCAAGAGCATCTTGAGCGTGTGGAAGATCTCGACTCCTGCGCGAAGCGCCTCATCGAAAGACTCGATCCCGGCCGGAACGACCATGAACTCCTGGATCTCGAGGCCATTGTCGGCGTGCATGCCACCATTCAAGATGTTCATGAGTGGCGTCGGCAATACCCGCGCATGCACGCCGCCGAGGTAGCGCCAGAGCGGCAAGTCCACCGCATCGGCCGCAGCGCGCGCCGCCGCCAGCGAAACCCCAAGAATGGCATTCGCCCCCATCTTGCCTTTGTTGGGCGTGCCGTCCGCTTGCAGCAGGACGCGATCGACGGCGCTTTGGTCCAGCGCATCCATCCCCAGGACCGAGGGCCCGAGTGTCGTATTGACGTTCTCGACTGCTTTGTCGACGCCTTTGCCCATCCAGCGCTTCTTGTCGTTGTCACGAAGCTCGATCGCCTCGTGCTCGCCCGTGGATGCTCCGCTCGGAACGGCAGCGCGCCCGTGACCAGAGTCGGTTTGCACTTCCACTTCAACGGTGGGATTGCCGCGCGAATCAAGGATGGCACGCGCGAATACGGCATTGATCTCGGTCATGGCGCGCCGCCTGTACCATGCTTCAAGTGGTGTGTCGAACCCGGGTCCCCGACCGGCTCCACTGGCGTGAGGGTCTCCAGCTCCATTTCGGCTGCCAGGTCCGTCCAAAATGCGCGAAGCTCCGCAAAATCGCGCACGCGCCGCGCGGGTGGAAGCCCAGCCAGAAGCATCCGGCCGTACCCACGGCGCACGACCCGCCCATCCAAGATGGCTACGACCCCCGCGTCGCGCTGCGTTCGAATGAGGCGGCCGAACCCCTGTTTGAGTGTCATGGCCGCGCTGGGTACGGAGTATTGCGCAAAGCCGCTCCCGCCATCTCGATCGATACGCACGCAGCGCGCGGCAACGACGGGATCGTTGGGGGGGGCGAACGGGATTTTGTCCAGGATGACCATGCGGAGAGCCCATCCCGGCACATCGACTCCCTCCCAGAAGCTCATCGTCGCGACCAGCACCGCATGGCCATCCGCACGGAATCTCGACAGGAGGACGTGTTTGGGGCATTCCCCTTGGACGAGGAGGGAAACGTCGACGCGGCTTCGCAGCCGCGTATGGATCGACCGCATCGCGCGCGTGGACGTGCAGAGCACAAATGCGCCGCCTCCCGTCATCCGCACGAGCTCCGCGATTCGATCCGCCGCCGCGTTATCGAATGCAGGATCGGCC
>JALYHX010000774.1 GCA_030776305.1 Myxococcota bacterium | reverse complement strand
GCGTGCGCTCACGGGCGAAGCCGAGGAGCGTTTCGAAACCGCCGCGGGGATGGGCGTGAAGGAGCTCGCCCAGTTCCTGAAGAAGAGCGGGGTCGGGGAAGCCGCCGATTACATCAAGAGCCACCCTGCGCTCGCTGCGTTCCTCGACCGCACGGCCGGGAGCGTCGCGTACAAGATGGTCGTCTCCGAGAGAGCCGACGAGCTCCGCGAGGTCACGCGCGGCTATGGCAAGCACGGCAGCCGCCCGCCCGGCGACTACCTCCAGGCCTTCCGCACTTTCGTCGAGGGCAACATCAACAAGCTTCCCGCGCTGCTCGTGGTCACGCAGCGTCCCCGCGACCTCACGCGGGAAGACTTGCGGCAACTCAAGCTCACGCTCGACCAAGAGGGCTTCAGCGAGAAGTCCATCCAGACTGCGTGGCGCGATCAGAAGAACGAAGACATCGCCGCCACGATCGTCGGCTACATCCGTCAGCTCGCGCTTGGCTCGCCGCTGATGCCCTACGCCGAGCGCGTGGACCGCGCGCTCCAGCGCCTGCGCAGGGCGCACAAGTTCACCGACCCGCAGTCGAAGTGGCTCGACCGCATCGCAAGGCAGGTCAAGCTCGAGACCGTCGTGGACCGCGCGTCGTTCGACGCGGGGCAGTTCAAGGCGGATGGCGGCTTCGCGCGCCTGAACAAGGTCTTCGACGGCAAGCTCGAGACGATCCTCGGCGAGCTGGCCGAGGAAGTGTGGAAAGACGCGGGGTGATGGCGCGGCTCCGACGGCGACCATTTTGGTGGAGCTGGGAGGTCGAGCTCTCCACTCATGTCGAGCGCCGGATGGCGCGCCGGGACTTCAATGAGCTCGACCTTCGGACGATGATGGAACACACCGAGCGCGTACGACGCGACCACGTCGAGGGGCGCTACGTCATCGAGACGCGCCACAAGCGGCGGTCGTGGGCGGTCATCGTGGAGCCGAATGTCGAACGGACGTGCGTCCTCGTCGTCACGGCGTATCCTTTGGAGGTCGAATGAGCGCGCCCATGCTCGAGATCACCTTCCAGAGGGGGCGACCTCTCGCCGCCTACCTTCACCTCGCCAGCGCCCGTCGAAAGGCGGGGAAGACCCGTGAGCTCGCGCCCTCTCTCGTCGGCGACTTCGACAAGCGTGGAGTGCTTCTCGGGCTCGAAATTCTCGCCTTCGACAAGGTCACCATCGCGCGTATCAATGACGTTCTGGTGTCGTGCGGCTGCCCCGCGCTGCCGGCCAAGGAGCTCGCACCGCTGCGCGCGGCATGAGCCCGCACCGTGCCATGAGCCGAAAGATCCCGAAGAGGCGTAAGCCCTCGAAGGCTTCTGTTACCGAGATGCCCGAGGTGGACTTCCCTCGGCTCGGCAAGCTGAGTCGGGGCAAGTACGCAGCACGTGCGCGGCGCTCGCTCGAAGTCGTCGTGCTCGACAAGAAGCTCGTGGCGACGCTTGGGGGCGCCGACCGGGTCGTCGGGATTCTCCGGGCTCTGGCCGATGCCGTCGGCGAGAAGAAGCCGAAGAAGCGCCGCGCGGCCTGACTCATCGGTGCCCCTCGGGGTGGTAGCCTCCGCCCCGCGGCATGAACACCCAAGACATCGTCCAGAAACTCTGGAACCTCTGCCACGTTCTGCGTGACGACGGCATCACCTACCACGAGTACGTGACCGAGCTCACGTTCCTCCTCTTTCTCAAGATGATGAAAGAGACGGGTGCCGAAGACCAGATTCCGAAGGGCTACCGCTGGGACGATGTCACGAAGAAGGAAGGCATCGAGCTGCTCGATTTCTACAAGAAGCTCCTCATCGACCTCGGCAGCAAAGGCTCGGGGCGGGTGCAGGCCATCTTCGCCAATGCGTCGACTTCGTTCCGCCAGCCTCGGCACCTGCGCACCGTCGTCGAGAACATCGACGCGCTCGACTGGTACAGCGCCAAGTCCGAAGGGCTCGGCGATCTCTACGAGGGGCTCCTCGAGAAGAACGCCGAAGAGACCAAGAGCGGCGCCGGGCAATACTTCACGCCCCGCCCGCTCATCGAGTGCATGGTCGCGCTCATCAAGCCGCAGCCCGGCGAGCGCGTGCAGGACCCCGCCGTCGGCACCGGCGGCTTTCTCATCAACGCCGACCGCCATGTGAGGTCGCTCACGGACGGCTACCACGACCTGCCTGTCGCGAAGCAGAACTTCCAGCGGCGCGAAGCCTTCTACGGCGTCGAGCTCGTCCCCGACGTGCAGCGCCTCGCGCTGATGAACGCGATGCTCCACGACATCGAGGGGGACATCGTGCTCGGCGACACCCTCGGCCCCACGGGGGCGCAGCTCCCGAAGGCCGACGTCATCCTCACGAATCCGCCATTCGGCACGAAGAAGGGCGGCGGCGGGCCGACGCGTGACGACATCACGTACCCGACGAGCAACAAGCAGCTCGTCTTTCTCCAGCACGTCTACCGGGGGCTGAAGCCGGGTGGGCGCGCCGCGGTGGTGCTTCCCGACAACGTCCTCTTCGAGGAGGGCACCGGCCAAAAGGTCCGCGCGGATCTGATGGACAAGTGCGATCTCCACACGATCCTTCGCCTGCCGACGGGCATCTTCTACGCGCAGGGAGTGAAGACGAACGTGCTCTTCTTCACGCGCGGCGAGAAGGACAAAGGGAATACGAAGGCGGTCTGGTTTTTCGACATGCGGACGAACATGCCGTCGTTCGGCAAGCGCACGCCGTTCACGCGGGCGCACTTCGCCGAGTTCGAGAAGGCGTACGGCGAAGACGCGTACGGCAAGAGCAAGCGCAAGGACCAGGGGGAGCAGGGGAGGTTCCGCAAGTTCACGCGCGAGGAGATTGCGGGGCGCGGGGACAATCTGGATATCGCGTGGCTAAAGGACGACAGCGTGACGGACCACGCCGACCTGCCGGAGCCGGAGGAGATTGCGGCGGAGATTGTGGTGCAGCTGCAGACGGCGCTGGAGGAGATGCAGGCGCTGCAGGAGGAACTGGGGGCCGGGGCGTGAGCGATCTCGTTCCTCGGGGCTGGCATCGCGCCAAGGTCCGTGACGTCGGCGCCGTCCAGCTTGGCCGCCAGCGTTCGCCCGACGTGCATCATGGATCGAACATGCGGCCCTACTTGCGGGTCGCGAACGTCTACGAGGACCGCATCGACCTGAGTGACGTCATGGAGATGCAC
>JALYHX010000773.1 GCA_030776305.1 Myxococcota bacterium | reverse complement strand
GTCTCGAAACGCGACGCTTTATTCGACGAGTCGCCTGGTCCTTGCCGCCCGCGCGCGAGGGCACGAGGTGTCGGTCATCGACCCCCTCGATTTGCGCGTGGTCATCTCGCGCGGGCGACCGTCGCTCTACCTGGGAGCGCGTCCTGCCCCCCACGCCGACCTCGTCCTCCCGCGCATCGGAGCGTCAATCACAAACTACGGCCTGGCTGTCGTGCGGCAGTTCGACCTCATGGGCGTGCCGGTTCTGAACACCGCGCTGGCCATCGCACGGTCGCGCGACAAGTTGCGCGCGATGCAGCTTCTGACCAAAAAGAACATCGACGTGCCGGTCACCGTCTACGCTCGTACGCCGGACGCCATCGAGCAGGCGCTCGTGCAAGTCGGCGGGGCTCCGTGCATCGTCAAGCTGCAGCAAGGGGCGCAAGGCATCGGAACCATGATCGCCGAAACGCCACAGGCCGTGGCATCGCTCCTCGAGACGCTGTGGGCGATGGGACAAGACATCATCCTGCAGCAGTACATCGCTGAAGCGACCGGGCGCGATCTGCGCGCGCTCGTCGTCGGAGGTCGGGTCGTCGCGTCGATGCGCCGGCAGGCAAAGGCGGGCGAGTTCCGGTCGAACCTTCATCGCGGCGGCCTCGGGATGCGCGCGCCGCTGGACGAGCGCTGCCGCCGCGCGGCCATTGCGGCGACACGCGTGATGGGCCTCGAAGTGGCCGGGGTCGACATGCTGGAGACCGGCGAGGGGCCGAAAATATTGGAGATCAACAGCTCGCCAGGGCTCGAAGGGATCGAGCGGGCGAGCGGTATCGACGTGGCAGGCGCCATCGTCTTGCATTGCGAGCGCTACCTGGCTCGCCGAAAGAAGACCAGGCGCTCGACCATGGATGAGGAGCGACGTCTCTCGAGGATCCGCATTCGGGAATGGACGCCCGTTCCCACGCGGCGCCGTGCGGGACTGCACCGCGCGGGGTAGGTCGGGAACGTATGACGTTACTCCCGTCGACCCCAGCGCCCGTTCGGCCCGGCTATTATGGTGCGTTCGGAGGCCGGTTCGTCGCGGAAACCCTCGTGCCCGCGCTCGACGAGCTCACGGGCGCCCTGTCGACGATTGTGCGAGGCGAAGCGTTCCAGCGCGAGTGGCGCGCGTTACTCGCGAACTACGTCGGCCGCCCCACGCCGCTGAGTGAGGCAAAGCGCTTTGCGCGGGCCATCGATCCCACTGGGCGCGCCGTCGGCAGGCTCTGGCTAAAACGCGAGGATCTCTGCCATACCGGTGCGCACAAAATCAACAACGCCCTCGGGCAGGTGCTTCTGGCCCAGAAGATGGGCAAGGCGCGCATCATCGCGGAGACCGGCGCCGGCCAGCACGGTGTGGCGACGGCGACCGCGTGCGCCCTTTTGGGCTTGCCATGCGACGTGTACATGGGCGCGGAGGACGTGAAGCGACAGGCCCCGAACGTCGGCCGGATGAAGCTCCTCGGAGCACGCGTCCTTCCGGTCGAGAGCGGTTCGCGCACGCTCAAAGACGCGATGAACGAGGCGATGCGCGACTGGGTCACGCATGTGCGAACGACGTACTACTGCATCGGCTCCGCCGCGGGGCCGCACCCCTATCCGGAGCTCGTCGCGCTCCTGCAGAGCGTGATTGGTGACGAGGCGCGCGCCCAGGCTCTCCAGCTCGCGGGAACGTTGCCCGACGCAGTCATCGCGTGTGTCGGTGGCGGCTCGAATGCCATCGGCATGTTCGGCGCTTTCCTCGAGGACACGAACGTCGCGCTCGTGGGAGTAGAGGCCGGGGGCGAGGGCGTGTCTACCGGACGGCACGCCGCGACCCTCGGCGCCGGGCGCGTCGGCATTCTGCACGGATCGAAGAGCTACGTACTCTGCGACGACGGTGGGCAGATCTTAGAGGCACATTCGATCAGCGCCGGACTGGACTATCCGGGTGTCGGTCCGCAGCACGCTTGCCTGATGGAGAGTGGGAGAGCCGGGTATCTCTCCGCGACGGACGACGAGGCTCTCGCTGCAGTAGCGCTCGTCGCGCGAACCGAAGGGATCGTACCGGCCCTCGAATCGGCGCACGCTTTCGCCCGCGTCGGGGACGTCGCGCGCGATCTGGCACACGATCGGGGGCGCCCGGTGGCGATCGCGCTCTGCCTTTCGGGACGTGGCGACAAGGACTTGTCAACGCTCCTCGCTCGCCTGAGGCCGGGCGAGCCCGGGCGGGAGCCGAACCCATGAAGCGCCTCGAAGCCGCGTTTGCGCGCGGCAAGACGGATCGGCGTAAGG
>JALYHX010000772.1 GCA_030776305.1 Myxococcota bacterium | reverse complement strand
AAGGATCGGCGGCTGCGTTCGGAGCGGAACCATCGTTTGTGCCGCGCCGTCGGGAGACGCGAGCTGCGCGGCCAACACGGCACCGACCAGAAAGATCAGTCCACCCAAGCCTGGTCGCTGTAACGGCATCGCCGACTTCCCCCCCCGTGCTGTCCGATGGATGAATAGACGAGCCGCGCAACGATTCATTCAAAGTCGTTCGCGCGCGCGCTCTGCGCGTCGCCGCGCTCGCATCAGTGCGTGCACCCGGACGCCGCCATCCTCGTCAGATGCTCCCCGCTGCTGTAAAGCGATACGCCGAAGCTTCCGGCGAATTGTGTGATGGCCATTTCGTCGCCTGCCACGTAGGCGTGCGAGATCACCTGGTTCGGGCCCAAGTGCGTGATCCCGTCCGCTTGCACGTACATGAAGCTGACGCCATTGCCATAAAGGAGGCCGGCGCCGACACCACCGGCGCCGCCCGTGTCGTCGCCGATGGCGCGTCCCGCGGATGCCCCCAGGGTGCCCGAGACGGTGAAGCCGGAGAACGTCCCTCCGTCCGGAGGGGTAGCGACCCCGCCGTCGGCGACGACGGGAACGAACCATTCAGAGACCGGCTGGGAGCCCAAGAGAAAGACGAATCCCTGCGACGTCCCGGCAACGGTGACCCAATAGTTGCTCGGCTGCTGCACGGCGATCTGGATGGAGGTCCCCACCTGATTGCCCTGGGCATCCAGGAGCGTCAAATAGGGATAGACTGTCGAATAGTCTAGGAAGGCCACACCGAACAAGCTGCCGCTCGTCCCGACGCTGCCTGATTCGTTTCTGATGTAACCCTGAGGCTGGGTCGTCGGCACTGTGTCGGTGCCCCCGCCCGCCGCGGCGCCGGTCGCAAGGAACTTTTTGACCTTCACGAATCCGGGGCTTGGCGCGTAGTACGTCCACGAGCAGACAAACGCCCTGCTCAAGGTCGACCAGATGACGTGAGGTTGGCCGGCCTGTTGGGCAGGTGACCCGATGTCGTAGCTCTCGAGCTGAAGGGTCTGCTGAACCTGCAAGGCCCCCGACCCCGCGTCGGACGGCGACGCGAGGAACGCGGCGTTCAGGCCATGCAAGCCCGTCACGCCGCCCGCGGTGACGTGCGAGTAGAGGAGCGCGATCTCACCGGTCGGCGCGATCGCCACGTCTTCGATGTAGATCGAACCGAGGCTGGTGGAGTCTGGCAGCAGGAACGGCTGCGCGGGCGCGATGCTCTTGGCCGTCACCGGGTCGAACGCTTGCCAGTACACCAGATTGACACCGCCGCTGTCGCCGCCGCCATCGCCGCCGCTGGGGTCCGGGCCGTTGTAGCCGCTGAAGACGAGAAGTTGCGTCGCCGTCCGCACACCGACGCTCGACGTGAAATTCGGATTGGCATCGCCGACCGCGATATTGCCGAACTGCGTCTGCGCGCTCGGACACGAGCTTCCGTCCGGCAACATCGCCCCGCTGCTGCTGCCGCTCCCGCCCGAGCTGCTTCCCGAGGCGTCGCCGCTTCCGGAGTCAACGCTGCTTCCCGAGCCGCTCCCGCTGCCCGATGCGCTCGCGTCTTGCGGACCGCCGCCGTCCGGCGGGTTCACGTAGCACGCTCCGTTCTGGCACACCTCGCCGTTGAGCGCGCATGCGCCGCCGATGCACTTCGAGTGACACGTGGAGTCGGTGCCACAGGCGAAGAGCGATGGGCATGGATTGCCCGCGTTGCACATCAATTCTCGCTCGATGGCGCAGCCGCTCTGCCCATTCGCCGTGAGGCAGAGGCCACCGACGCCGGCGTCACCACTACAGGACGCATCTGAAATGCACGGTTGACGACAGAAGCCGGCAAGGCAAACCCCCGCCCCACACCCGTTGCCCGCGGTGCCCGCATCGGGGTTGCACGATTGACCCACGTTGAGGATGTTGCTGTTCGAGCTCGCGATCTCGTTCGACTTGCACGAAGCGAAGAGCGCGACGCCAAGCAGCGAGATGGGCGCGAGTCGCCGGATGGCGCGACGCCACTCGCGGAACGTGAGACTGTGGAGCGCGAATTGGACTCGCTGGCGGAGGGTACGCATTTTGGCAACCTCAACCCTCCAATAAAACGGGTCAAACGGCAATATGGATCGACCACGTCGTCGACGTCGCGATGCTCCGCGGACGCGAGTGAGTTGATTGCCCTCCAGGCGTTTGCCTGGGAAGTCGCTCCGACTCTCAGCCCGGCCCGCCCCCATCCGCGGCGCCGCACGGGACGGTGTTGCAATAGGCGCTTCCACCCGCGTTGCAGTTGCAAACGAGCTGCGTTCCCGTGTTGCCGGAGCAAGTGCCGAAGACGCATGACGTTCCGTACGGACAGACCCCTTCGCCCGGAATCGTGCACGGCGGGGGGGCGGGACACGTGAGCCGGCAAGTTGCCGTTCCGTCCGCGTTGCAGGTGCATCCGTACTCCGTCGTGTTGTCGGGGCAAATTCCCAGCGGACACCAGGACCCGGCGCTGCATGGCCGGTACCCCTCGAGCATGCACGTGACTCCCCCGTCAGTGGCGACGGCGCCATCGACGCCTCCGTCGAGATTACTGCACGGGGTTGTATAACAGGACGCGTTCCCTGCCCCGTAACAGGAGCACACGAGGGCCATCGACGAAGCGTCCGCCGCGCAGCTGTCGTAGACGCACTGGGCTCCGTACGCGCAGGTCCCTTGCCCGGGAATCGTGCACGGCGGCGGCGCGGGGCAAATGAGGTTGCAGGTCGCGGTGCCGTCCGCGTTGCAATAGCAGCCGTACTGCGTCGTGTTGTCGGGGCATATCCCGAGCTGGCACCACGATCCGGCGCTGCATGCGTAGTATCCCTGCAGCAGACAAGTCACGCCCCCGGCGTCCGCGGGGACCGGACCGGAATCGGGCCCGGGGTTGGGACCGGCGTCCGTCCCCGGCGGGCCACAGTTGCAACCGCTCCCGTACCCGAACCCGGCGGGACACTGATATCCGCATGGACCGCAGCCTCCGCAGCCGGCCATCGGAGTCTGCCCGACAGGACATGCGTTGGTGCATGCAAGGCACTGACAAGACGGAGTGGCCTCATACCCGGGTCCGCAAGCCGTCGGTCCGCACGTGAAGGGCGAATCGTAGTAATAGGGCGCATCGTAAGAATAAGGTGCGTCGTACTGATACCGCGCGTCGAAGTAGTAGGGACCGATGGCATCGTTGTAGTTAGACGCGTCCGACGAAGACGCGTCGGAGTTGTACGGCGAGTCGTAGAACGGCGCGTCATAGGACGCGTCCGTCGAGCCGGGGGCAGAGTCTTGCGAGGCATCGGCGGAAGCCACATCTTGCCGTGCGTCCATGGGAGCCACGGCGTCGACGACCACGCCCGCTTCGACCGGCAGGCAGCCGCACACACCTCGGGCAACGCCCTCGACCGTGCCGGCGGGACAGGCAATCAGCGGGCAAGGCGTCGCCGCGTCCGGGCTGTCCGGTGCCATTGCATCGTCGATCGACTCACATTTGCAGCTCACGGGGTTCCAGACCTTGTTCGCTGTGCAAACGGTGTCCTGCCCGGGGAGAGACTGGATGCATGTACCGGCGTCGCCTGCATCCGGGAGCACGATGGAGGACTGACCCCCGCACGCAACGAGGAGGACAATCCAGCTTTGCGCAAGCAGCGCGAAAGCGATGCGACGTAGGGCGTGGTGCATGGGTTCGGAAAAAATGGGAAAGCAATCTGCGCGCCGTCAGCGTCGCGCCGGCTCGGTGAGTTTGATCGTCCCTAGTTGCAGTTCGACGTCACGCGGCGCGTTCGCGCGCGAAGTCCCGTTCGCCGTGGCAAGCCCCAACGTCGCTACGACCAGCCAGAAAAAAACGTCGAGGGCATCGGTGGGCCGATCCGCATTCGGCGGCTCGCTCGGCGGAGGCCCGTGGCGCGTGCGGTAAGGGGTCATGGCCTGCCATATGTATTTATCACGGCCCACCGACCGCGACGCTACGGGGCCTTCAGTAGAAGCCGCATAGCGAAAACGGTCACGATTGTACCGTTCCCATCGCGGGAGCACGTGGCTCCCGAGCTGCCCGGAGCACCCCCGCTGCTGCTGCCAATGCTGTTCGAAGCCCCCCGCGCCACTGGAGCTCGCGGACGTCTCGGAAGCTCCGGAGCTCCCTGAGCTGCTTCCGCTCCTGCCATCGGCCCCGCTGTCCAATGGTGCGATTGTCTCTCCGTCGGCCATTCGCGCGTCAAGTGGCGGTATGGTCGCCGCAACGCGAGTGCAGGGGGAGGTGTCCGCGCTTGTGCCGGACGCGAACGTCATGCATGGCACATGCAGGCACACCTTTGGATTCGCAGTCGATTCGGTCACGGACTGCGCGACGAAGGACGTCGTCTCGATGCGCGCACGTCCGCGACTGGACGAGAGAAGTCAATGGGTGGACGAGGGGCTGCGCTGCGCTGCGCTGCGCTGCGCTGCCAGGAGGCGCCGCGTCGAGCCAACTTCCAGGCGCCGCACCTTCGCAAGCGGGCGACGACTCCTATTGTTTCATCGACTTGGCTGACTTCGGTGTCGACGCGTTGCCGATATTCGCGACTCCCCCGTCCACATTCGTGTACACCTGATGGATCGTGGGACAAGCTTCTTTGGAAGGAACAACCGTTGATGAACGCGCGCATTGAGAGAGAATCAGTTGGCGGGATCTGGGGAATCGCCTGCGCGACGCTCCTTGTTGTCGGCCTCGCCGGATGCGCTCAGGCCGCCCCGGAACCGCCACCGCCGGCGACGACGCCCGCAGGGTCTGCCGACCCATCGCGGATGTTCTTCGACGATTTCGTCGATGGGGACCTGCGCCAATGGGAGCCTACCGTCGGTGAATGGCTCCTCGTCGACGCCGCGTCGAGCAAGCAGTACGCGGGCAAGCCGAGCGCGTACGGGCTGACCGTCGCCGGCGGTCCGATGTGGACCGATTACCAGGTGGAAGCGCGCGTCACCATCCACGACGATCGCGGCGGCCCAGTCGGCGTCGCCGGTCGTGTGCAGGGCGGACACTATTACTACGAGCTGATCCTCGGCCGCGATGACCACGGGAACAAGACCTGGTCCATTCGCCGCCAGCGAAACCACACATGGGTCACCTTGGCGACCGGCCCTTACGAGTACCAACTCGAACAGCCGTACACGCTACGTCTGGTCGTCAACGGCAACCGCTTGGAGGGGTGGCTGGCCGACGGCGACAGCG
Source organism: Myxococcota bacterium (assembly GCA_030776305.1). GTDB lineage: Bacteria > Myxococcota_A > Polyangia > Polyangiales > Polyangiaceae > Palsa-1150. The sequence goes on along the minus strand of JALYHX010000772.1, from coordinate 1,485 downwards.
CACGACAGCCGCTCGGCACGGCCGTGGGCAACAGCGAAGACGATTGGAGCCTCGGGCGCATCGGCCTCGTCACGTATGGCGGCTTCGCCAGCTTCGCGAACGTCGCCGTCTACAACGTGACGAAGTCATTCACCCCCGCGTCGGCCGCGGTGCCGTGGGGGAATATCGCTTTGCTGCGTGACACCACCACGCGCTTTCCCGGGGCACCCGCCGGCGGCTGGTACGTCACGCCCATCCACGTGAACCTGCGGCCGCGCGACGGCAAAGTGCTCGTGACGGGCTTCGGTCGCAAAGCGACTTCCGACTGCACCGGCGCCACGCAACGCCAGGTCGGGGAGACATGGACCCTCGACCCGAGCATTCTCGATGGCAATCCGCCGCCGGCTGAGATCGACGTTCTGTCGATGGACGAGCAGAACCGCGACACCGTGCACGACGTCCTTTACTGCGCAGGTCACGCCGCGCTCAGCGATGGCCGCGTCTTTCTCAACGCCGGGACGACCTATCCGAGCACCCTGCCCAACACCAGTCCGGAGCTCGGGATCAACTACTCGCGTATCTTCGATCCGACGACCGGTACGATTGCGCGCATCAGCGCGTCGATGAAGGGCGGGCAGGCCGCGACGCCGGGAATGAAATGGTATCCGACCGACCTCCGACTGCCCGACGGAAAGATCCTGATGTTCGGCGGCTTCCACTGGTCGTCGGGCGGCAGCGGCTCGAATATCAACCTGTCACTCGAGACGTTCGATCCGAAGATCTGGGACGCTGATCCTACCGCTGACCCATACAGCGTTCTGACCCAGCACTCCGAGGGGCAGGCAGATCTGTCACCCGTCCGCAGCTACACCGAGATGTTCCTTTTGCCCAAGCCGATTCCGGCCGGGCTGGCGGGCGGGCTTGCGCGATCGGTTGCTCTCGCCGGTGGATTTGGCCACGTCTTCCTCTTCGATCATGAGCCGGGGCCGTCGGGGCCGGCGCGCCTGTTCGCGCGTCCCAACTCAATCAGCCCCAACCCGTCGACAAAGGACAAGCAGGGGGCGAGCGGCGTCCTGCTGAGCGATGGGCGGCTGATGTTCGCCGACGGCGGGCACGACGGGCAAGGGGCGCAGCGGCTCTACTTTTATGATCCCACCGGCGACAGCTGGAGCACCGTCGACACCGGCATCTCGCGCATCAACTGCGACGCGATCACCCTGGCCGACGGCACGGTGCTGATCACGAACGGCTACACGAGCGAGCCCGGAAGCGTGAACGACGTCGTCAATCCGGTCGGCGACGTCCGGCAGGTGCAGATCGTCGATCCCTATGCGGCGCCTCCGACGGTCACGACGCTGCCGGCGTGGCCCGAGCCCACGGGCCGCGGCTACCACTCGGTGGCGCTGCTGCTCAAGGACGGGCGTGTCCTCATCGGCGGCGGCAAGGACGATCACCACGCCACCGGTTGCGAAAAGAACGAGCTCCGCATCTTCACGCCGCCTTACC
>JALYHX010000771.1 GCA_030776305.1 Myxococcota bacterium | reverse complement strand
CTTCGAAGCTTTGCCATGTCCAGCGGCTTCTCGAGACATGGGTTGTGCACTCCTTCCAGAAATGCACGAGCTCGCGACGTGAAAGCGCCGGCGGTCATGAACACGATGCACGCGACGGCGTCGGGCGCCACGCGCAGGGCCTCCCGGTAGAGATCCATGCCGGCCGTGCCCGGCATCAATAGGTCGCAGAGGATCACGTCCCATCGCTCGCCCGACGCAAGCCGGTCGATTGCCGACCGCGCGTCTGTGGTCACCTCTACGTTGGCGATGCTCGCGAGCGCGCGCCCAAGGGCCTCGCCGACAAGGCGGTCGTCATCGACGACAAGCACCTTCTTGCGCTCGGCGGCCTCATCTTCGCTCGTCGGCGCAGCATGCGCTGCTCGCCAGCCCTTCGCCGAGGGCAGCACGACGCGAAATATCGTGCCCCGATGGGGCTCGCTCGACACGTGGATGTCACCGCCCAACGCTTTGACGGTGCCGAGTGAGATCGACAAGCCGAGTCCGACGCCCTGACCCGGCCCTTTCGAAGTAAAGAACGGATCAAAGATACGCGGCAAGACGTCGGGATTGATCCCCACTCCCGTATCGCCAACCTCGATGACTGCATTTCCTGCTTCGTCGGTGCGTGTCGCGATGCGTACCTCGTGCTTGGTCGTGTCCCCCTCCGGGATGGCTTGGGCGGCATTCACGATCAGGTTCAGGAACACCTGTCCGAGCCGCGCCTCGTTGGCCTCGACCGGGGGCACCTCGCCGAGATCCCGCACGAGACGCGCGCGATGTACCACCTCGTGCAAGGCCATTTGGATGGATGATTCGACGACGCTTCGCACGTCCACGAGCGAGCGTGACTCGACGGTGCCCCGCGAAAACGTCATCAGATTTCGCACGATCTCGCGGATGCGCGTCATCCCATCCACGGCCTGGACGAGCGACTCGATGAGTTGCGGGAGGTGCTCTGTCAGATCGACCTCATTGACCGTCGATCGCTTCTCCGACACGACGATTCTCAGCTGCCGAAGCACGTGGTCCGTATTGATCATCGCGTACGTGAGCGGGTTATTGATCTCGTGCGCCGCCCCGGCCGCGAGCGTCCCGATCGCGGCGAGGCGATCGGCGAGCAGAAGTCTCTCCCGCGCCTCGTCGCGCTCGGTCACATCCGTCGCGATGGAAGCGGTGGCAAGCGCCGCCTCGAAGAGAATTGGAATTGAAAGCTTCTCGATCGTTCGAACCTGCCCATCGCTGCGCAGAAGACGAACCCGTCGCGCCTTTGGAGGTTCGTTCGCCTCGCCTTCGTCGAAGCCGATACGCGCGGCGACGGCCCGGCGATCGTCCGGATGGATGAGGTCCTGGAACGGTCGTCCGATGACCTCATCGGCCGTCGTCACCGCCAGCGCCTCCGTTGCCACGGGATTGACGTAAACGACGCGGCCGTTGCGATGAACGAAGACGAGATCGGGCATCACGTCGAGCAGCGCGCGAAGACTTTTTTCCGTGCGCACGCGCCCCGTGATCTCGATTGCGACACCCGCGACGCCCACGACCTCGCCGTTTTCGATGTCGGGCAACAAACGAAACTGGAAGGCGCCGTCGGCCATGTCGAGCTGCCCGCGAATGGTTTCACCCGAGAGCGCGCGGCGTACGGCTTGTGCGCCGGACATGGCCTGCGCTCCGTCTTGAGTCACCGCCGCGCTGCCGAAGAGATCCATGGCATAGCGGCCGACGATCCGTTCGGATTCGACGCCGAACGACTCGCGGCTACGCCCATCGAATGCACGGATGATCCCGCTTCGATCGAGTGCGAAGAGAGTGAGCGGGGGATTCGCAATCAGTGTGTGCGGTGTGAGGGCTGGCTCGGCTGGGCTTTCGCTTGCGGTTGCGGCCGCTCGCCCGACGTGACCATGGGCGGATGCGGACGGGTGCGGAGTGTGGGTATGAGGGGAAGACACTCGCGTGGGGGAGTAGCAGCACGCATGCCGCAGACGAAATCAACCTTCTCACGTGGGAGGCTTGCGACGGATCGCGAGCTTTCTGTCCTTGTCGGTGCGCCGGGGCCTGTTTGGATCTGCGTGGCGCAAATGCACCACGCATGTCGCCGGCGTGCCCGTATGTCGCGAGCGCGCTTGGCAGAAGCTCGTGTGCGTACCAGTGGTTGACGAAAGAGCAGGAGCATATCGCGCGCCAGTACGGGACCCGCATACCTTGGGGTCGAGTGCAGTCACGCGCCACCCCGAGTCGCAGCTCGTGTCCAAGACTGTCATCGTTGACTCGGCAGTGGCCGCGCAACTGTGGCGGCGTCGCACAAGCATCCCGATCGGGGTGGGCCGCTCACGGCGCCCCGTGGACTCACGGCGACGGGCGGAGCCGAAGGTTACCCCACGAGAGGACTGGTTGAACTGGAGGCGAACCCCGACAATGTTCATCATGTCATTTGGAATTTATCTGGGTGGGAT
>JALYHX010000770.1 GCA_030776305.1 Myxococcota bacterium | reverse complement strand
GCCTCGCGGCGTCCGAAGCGCTGATGCCTCCCGCACGGGTGGCCCTCTTCGCGGCGTCGGCAGCCGTGGGCGTCATGACGGTCCACGCGGTCTTTGTTCGTGCCCCGCCCATCGGGTGGGCCCTCGCAGCCCTGTCAGGGTATGTCGGGTTGATCATCGGTGGGGTGACCTTGTTGAAGTGGCGGGTCTTCGTCGACGCCGTGGTGCGCGGTCCACCGGGCGCGCGGGGGGTGGCGCTTACGTTCGACGACGGCCCACATCCACGCTGGACGATGCACATCCTGGAAACGCTCAGAACGCGTGGCGCAACGGCCACTTTTTTCATCGTCGGTCGCAAGGCCGAGCAGCACCCGAATGTCGTCCGGGAAATTCTCGAGCGTGGGCATTCGGTGGGGTTGCATTCCTACGCGCATGACCGCCTCTTTGCGCTGCGAAGTGAGCGGCACGTACGCGAGGATCTCGAACGCGGTATCGCGGCGATCGAGAGCGTCACTGGCCGACGGCCAGCGCTATTCAGGCCCCCGATTGGTCATACGAACCCGATCGTCGCACGCGTCGTGGATGCCCTTGATCTCACCGTGGTCGGTTGGACGATTGGCGGTCGCGACGGTGTCGCATTTGCGCGCGCCGACGACGTCGTCGCGCGCGTGAGACGCAACCTGCGCGACGGGGCGATACTCCTTCTACACGACGCCCCCGAACGAGGCGATAGAGAGCCGGCCGCCGTACGTGCGCTGCCGGAGATCTTGGACACGATCGCTGCCGAAGGACTGGAGGTCGTACCCGTCGCACGCTGGATCGAGGAGACTCACGAAGCTGCCGTGGGAAGCTCGACGTAAAAGCGCGCCCCGTCTCGATAGGCCCAATCGACGCCAACCTCCCCTCCCGCGGACTCGACGAGGCCGCGGCAAACCGCCAGGCCTAGGCCGGTCCCCTCGCCGACGGCCTTGGTCGTGGCGAACGGCTCGAAGAGACGGTCGCGAAGCTCTGGCGCGATACCGGGGCCGTTGTCCTCCACTTCGATGCGTACCCGCCCGTTCATCCTGCGCGCACGGATTGACACTCGCGCGTCGCACCGCTGGGTCGATACGGTCGCAGCCCCAGCGTTGAGGACGATGTTGAGAAGCACCTGGGTAAGCCTTGGAGCAGGCAGGGCGACGTAAATCGATGCCTCGACGTCTGTCTGAATGTCGACGTTACGGAAAGATTTCTGCGGCCGCACGAGATCGATCACGTCCTCAACGACGCCATGAACGCCCGCCGTGGCCGACGCATTTCCCTCGGGCACTAAGTTGCCCTCTGGCCGGGCAAAATCCAGCAGATCACGGACGACGGCGTGTATGCGCTCCGTTTCTCGTCGCATGCGACCCAGAAAGTCCTCCTGAGTTTCCGGGGGAAGTTGACCATCGAGGAGGAGATCTTGCATTCCGATGAGAGCCGCGATCGGGTTGCCGATTTCGTGTGCGACTCCCGCGGCGAGCCTTCCAACGCTCGCCATCCGCTCGCTTCGCACGAGCTGGGCCTGGGTCTGGGTCAGTCGCGTCGTCGTCTCGGTTAGCTCCTCGACCTTCAAGATGAGCGCCGCCTCCTCTCGAATGAGTCTCTCGGCCATGGCCTGTACGCTCGCAGCGAGGTTGATGAGCTACCGCGCGCCGCTCCTCGGTACTCGTAGCGTCCTTGCCCCATTCGCAACGCGATCGGCGGCCTCGACCAGCTGCTCGACGGGACGGACGATGACCCGCGTCAGAAAGAAATAGGCGAAGACGAGGAGCGCGAGACCAAAGGTGACCATGTAAAGGGCAACGAGGCGCACGAGCGGTTTTGCGCGGTCCGCGGCGTCATCGACGCGGAGGCGCGCAACGATCGTGTGATCGCCGCTTTGGCTCACGACCTCGAGTGCTCGTCCGGTCCTGCCCCGTACGAAGCCGGACGTTTCCGCATGTGGCCATGCCGACAAGGACATCGCGTTCGCATCGATCTCCGATCCGACGCACCGTGCGCCCGAGCCATCAGACGGGAAGACACAAACGGAGTCGACGTCGCCGGACGCCATGGTCGCATCGAGCGTCTGCTGGATCGCAGCGGGACCACCGCGCGCTCGCGCGTCGGCCACGTGCAGAGCGATCGCGCGACCGAGGGCGCGCGCCGCATGTTCGCGGGCATCGAGGACAGTCGCCCGCGTGAGGCTGGCAACCGCAAAAAAAAGCGGGACGAAAGCGAGAAGCATTAGGCCGGCGAGCGCCAGCACGATCTGCAGACGGAGTCCGAATTGAACCCTCAGCGGCCCCTTGGACGGCGAAACGTACCCCCTCGAGACGTCCGCTTCGCTCACGACACTGACGCTACAGAAAGAGACGGGGTGCGTCAGCGCTCTTGCGACGCGGTCGTTCCCGCGGGGGTGGCGAGGTAGTCGATAAGGGCGCTCCACTGGGCAGGTGTCAGGCGCACCCTGTTTCGGTGCCGCACCGCCGCGGCTTCGAGGTAGGCATGCGTGTGCGATTTCGGCTCTGGAGGAGCGTGACACCGTCCGCACTTGTGAGCATGCAAATCGGCGATGGCCCTGTCAGGCGAGGGAGACGTGCCATGGGGCGCCGGGGCCGCGCAGGCAAAGGTCGGTGGAAAGAAGGCGAGAACGAGTAGGCGCGCTGCTCGATGGATCATAACGACAAGCCGACGACAGTGCGCACCCAGACAGGACCGTAGATCTCGTTCGGCTGCGGGTCCTGCGTGTTGTTCAAGTCCACGTAGACTCCCGCACTCCACCACAGCTTTCCGAAGTCGACGTGGACCGTGGGTCCCAGGAAGTGGTGGACGCGGTTGTTCGCGATATCGACGCTGTCTCCCACGGTTCCGAGCTCGCCCCTGGCCCAGTACTCGGCGCCTGGTTGGAACATGGAGGTCACCTCGTACGTGAGGCCCGTGGTGGGATTCACCACGAAGTGAAACGAGCGCTCGCGGGAATCGAGCGGACGGTGCTCGCTCTCCTCGACCCAGAGATTCGCCATCCAGTGCCAGCGCCCGAACCGCTTGGCCAGGATGACCTTCTCCTCGAGCGCCGTTTCGTCATGCAAGGTTTCGAGTTCGAGGTACAGCGCAACGTCGATGGGCCATTGCCCAGCCTCGGCGAGCCTGCCGCGCACGCGCCACTTGAACCCGTCGAACACCATTGTGTTGGCGCCGCCGTCGAGCGGTTTCGCCTCGAACACCTGATAGTAGCCGAGCTCGATTCGATCGTTGATGCCGTACTCAATTTCGTTTTGCAGCTGGTACGCCGGTTCCCAAAGGCGCCTGCTTGCCTGACTGCCCTGTGCACCCGGGGGGAGAGCATCGACCCGAACCGGCGAGACGTCGCCGTAGATCTCGAGCTCGAGCTCTCCTTCAGCGTTGGTTTCGTACGGGTATGTGAAAGGGAGCGGACGCGGAGTGGCAAGCGCGCGACTCGAGAAGCCAATCGTCGCGAAAGTAACGCTGTATTTGATAATCGTTTTCATCAAAACGCTTGATAAAAAGGGCGGCCCAATCGAAAGGACTGCACCCCGCATGGGTCGTGCTTTCGGACGTGGCGCACCTGCGAAGTTGAAAGTCATATTCAATTGAGTAGCAGACACGACCGGGGCAGTCCACGCGTTTCACAATCCGGGTCAGCGATCATCAATCTGTTGAAATTCCGAAGGCTTGCTGGACGGCTTGAGCGACGCCGCCACCGCTTTCGACCGTTTGGGAAAGCACGTCGGTCGCCTTGGCCTTTACCTCATCGGGGGCCTGACCCATGGCGAAGGAACGTCCCGCAAGCTCGAACATTGCGACGTCGTTGATCCAGTCCCCAACGCACACCGTGTCCACCAACGCGACCTTCTCACG
>JALYHX010000769.1 GCA_030776305.1 Myxococcota bacterium | reverse complement strand
CTAGAGCGCCAGCCGCACCTGCGCAATAGTTCAACGAGGTCCGAGCCCCAAACGGCGAGGATGTGCGAACCCCGTTACGCGGCCGGACGAGCTCAGCGGCCGTGCGGCTTGACGCCGGCCACAACCTTGACGATGCGTGGGGGATCGGCATGGGCGACTTCAAGACCGCACGGGCGCTACAGGCACTGGCGCGCGCCCTCGGTCGCCTCGGTCGCGAGCGAGCCCGCTCCGGCGATGTGACGCCTCAGCAAGCCGAAGCGCTTCAACTCATCGCCGAGCGCGGCGCAATGTCGACTTCGTCCCTTGCGATCATGCTCGGCATCGATCCCTCGACAGCGAGCCGCAACCTCGGGGGGCTCGAACGTCGCGGTTACATCGTGCGCCGACGCGGGACCGATGACGGCCGGCAGACGGACGTCCGCTTGACGCCGCGCGGTAGGCGCACCACCGAGGGCGTATCGGTCGAGTGGACCACCGCATACACCCTTTTGCTTGACCGTCTACCTCGTTCGGAACGTCAGCGTATCGTCGACGCGATCGAGGTGCTGGCTCGCGCTCTCGAGGGAGACGGACAAATCTAGGAGAGCTACTGCAGCCTGCTCGAGCTTTTGGGTGGATGCAGGCAATGCGGAAAGCGCCGGCAGCGATGGCTTACTTGCGTTGACCGGGCGTGCCCGCCGGCGTCGGAGTTGCCTGGCGGCGCTTGGCGTGAGTCGCGCGACCACCCTTCTGGCCGGCAGCACGCGCCTCGTCGCTCGTGAATTCGTGCGCCGTGCCCGCCGAGTGGGCGGCTTTGCCCCCTTTGCGCGCGATCTCGCTCACGATCGCCCGGTCCATCGCAGCAAATCCGCGCGGGCGTTTCGACTGACGCTCGCCTCCCTCCGGCGGCTTAGGAGGCGCGTCGGGCATCAACTCACTCTCAGTGGACTCGGCGGAGCCCGATTCAGGGTGCGGGGGGTCTTTCGCCTGGGCGATCTGGTCGTTTGCGTGGGCTTGCGGCCCAGTAATGTCCTCTCTCATCGCTTCCACCTCTCGAGGTCTTCTCTCCTCAATAGATGCCGGACAAGCTCATTTGATTCCAACAAAGCTTCTACATTTCTCGATTCCGCGAATCCGCCGACGGGGTTGGCCGTGTGACACCGCGCCTAATTCAAAAACTTTTGTGAAAGATGTCGCGTGGCTTCGGCCGAGGCACGCTCGATCGTCTCGCGCTGCACGACCTCGCTGGCATCGCTGTCGACGAGGATTCCGAAGCGGTCGGTGCCATCCGCGAAGAAACCGGCTTTTTGCTCGGAGTTGTCGCTTCGACCGATGGGAGCCGCCTCGACCGGCAACGTGTAGATGCGCGACGCGATCTGAACTTGAACATACCCAAGAACCCGCTTCGCGACATTTCCTGCGACTCGCATGACCTAACCTCATGTCCAAGCTAAACATTGCGTCACGTTGCGCAAGGTCGAGGGGTGCGGCGTTCGTGCTCGCGGCCAGGTAAAGCGCCCACACACCAACCCGCAGCGCCCGGGTATGCTTCGCTGTATGCCGACCCCTCAGTCCGCGTCGTCGGATCGACCGCGTGAACCCGTCGAGAGCGGCGCCGGCGATGGGTGCGTGGTCGTCATCTTCGGCGGCTCCGGAGACCTGACGCGTCGCAAGCTCATGCCGGCGCTCTACAACCTGGCTTGTTCGCATTCGTTGCGAGGCGGATTGGGGGTCATCGGCGTCGCCCGACGTGAGAAGAGCGATGCGTCGTTCCGCGCCGAGATGCACGAGGCGGTGGCTGCGTTCTCGCGACGAAAGCCGATCGATGAAGCGCTCTGGAGCGACTTTGAGCGAGGACTTGGGTACGTGCGCGGCGCGGCCGATGATCCGTCGACATACCAGTCGCTCGGCCGATCCCTCGAGCGCCTGGACGCAGAGCGCGGGACGCGCGGCAATCGCCTCTATTACCTCGCCGTTCCTCCGAGCGAGTTCGGGCCGATCATCGAGGGCCTGCGCGGCTCCCGCCTCGTGACGCGGGGCAGCCAGGACCCCGCCGCGCCATGGACGCGCGTCGTATTCGAGAAGCCCTTCGGCCACGACCTTTCGAGCGCGCGCGCTCTCAACGCCGCCGTCGCGTCGGCGTTCGACGAGTCGCAGGTGTTTCGGATCGACCACTACCTGGGCAAGGAGACCGTCCAGAATTTGCTCGTGCTCCGGTTCGCCAATGTTCTGTTCGAGCCGGTATGGGGACGCGGGCACGTCGATCACGTACAGATCACAGTGGCCGAGGACATTGGTATCGAAGGCCGTGGCCGCTTCTACGAGCAGACCGGAATGATGCGCGACATCGTCGAAAACCACCTGATGCAGTTGCTGTGTTTGACCGCTATGGAGGCGCCAGTTTCGCTTGCAGCAGACGCGGTGCGCGACGAGAAGGTCAAGGTATTGCGAAGTCTGCGACCGATCCTGGCGAGCGAGGTGTCGAGCAACGTCGTGCGCGGGCAATATGGCGCCGATGTGGTCCAAGGGGCAAAGGTGGCCGCCTACCGCGAGGAGCGCGACGTGTCGCCGAGCTCGGGTGTCGAGACGTATGTCGCGATGCGGTGCTTCGTCGACAATTGGCGTTGGAGCGGGGTGCCATTTTACCTGCGCGCGGGCAAGAGACTGGCACGACGCGTGAGCGAGATCGCCGTCGTCTTCCACGAGGTCCCCCACACGCTTTTTCACGCCAACCGAACGACGGCCATCCCACCAAACGTTCTGGCAATCCGGATTCAGCCCGACGAGGGAATCGCATTGCGCGTCATCTCCAAGGAGCCAGG
>JALYHX010000768.1 GCA_030776305.1 Myxococcota bacterium | reverse complement strand
GCCATCATCGTGGTTATATCCACGCTTCTGATCCTCCGCACGAACACCCCGTCCGCTCAGAGCAGTCCGCCGCAGGTTTCGGCTGCACCCGCGACGGTCGTCCCCGTGTCGACGGCCGCTCTCGGGCCATTGCCGATTGCCGACGACGCGTCCCCGGGTTCGGTGGGGACGTCGTCAAACTCCAGCGAACATGCGAACCAAAAGATGAGCGACCCCGCTCGGCGCACGCCGGCCCCGGACGCCGTCACTCCACAGCGGGTGCAAACCTCAGCGCCAAGCCCGACACCTCACCGCGCAAATCCGCGCGCACCCGTGGTCCAAGCGACCGAACAACCCGAGCCTAGCAAAGGCTCGAATGCCTACGATGAGAGGCTCTGATGCGCTTACGACTGCGACTTCGATGGCGTACTTGGGGCGTGGCGGCGGCCGCGTGGACAGTCGCCAGCAGCTCGTCGACTAGCCGCGCGGACGACTCCGCCACGGCCCAGGCGCTGTTCGACCTCGGCAAGAAGGCGATGGCTGCCCACAACTACGCCGAGGCCTGTCCGAAGTTTGAAGAGAGCGTGCGACTGCAGCCCGCGCTGGGGGCGCTCTTGAATCTTGCCGACTGCTACGAACGCGAAGGAAAGCTGACGACGGCGTGGAGTAGATTCCTGGAGCTCGCTTCGAAGGCGAGGGCAGCGGGGCAGTCGGAGCGTGCCGAAATTGGGCGGAAGCGTGCGGCCGCGCTCGCGCCGCGCTTGTCGAACATCGTCATCAACGTGGGTGCTGCGGAGAAGACGCCGGGGCTGGAAGTGAAACGGGACGGCACGGTCATCGGGCAGGCCGAGTGGGGAACGCCCATCCCCGCGGACCCTGGGGCGCATACGTTGGAGGCAAGCGCACCAGGGAGGCAGCCATGGTCGACCACAGTGAAAGTCGAAGAGGGGGCCAAGACATCGACCGTTTCCGTTCCGGAGCTTGCGCCTGTCCACGTGGAGTCGAAGGCACCCGCGCCGATTCTCACCACATCGCCTTTGCCCTCCCCCCCTCCGGGTTCGGACACCGCGGGATCGAATGGCGGATTCGGCGCTCAGAGAGTCCTTGCGCTCATCAGCGGTGGCGTCGGACTGGCGGGAATCGGCGTCGGCTCTTATTTTGGATTCCAGTCGCATGAGAAGCACGACGCCGCAATGATTGCGTGTCCGGACCGGCTCTGCCCGACCCCGGACGGCGTCAACCTTTGGAATGCCGCAAACATCGCGGGCGACCGATCGACGGTAGCGTTCATCGTGGGAGCGGCGGGTCTTGCGGGTGCCGGGGTGCTCTGGTTCACCGCGCCGAGCGGTACGGTGCCGCGTACTCAGGTGGGCGTTGGGCCAGGAATGATTCGCGTGAATGGGGTCTGGTGAGCCGGATTTCGGGTCCTTATGGCTAGTAGGTCGCCAGCGATACGTTCAGTACCTGAGGTGCGAGTGTAAAGTTGAGCCCCCAATCGGTCTGGTCGCCGTTCCAGATACGGATCGGATGAAAGACGCCGTCCTTGTATTCGCCTTCGTCGACACGCAAGAATTGTCTCTGTTTGCCCGATCCGCCATCGCGGACCTGGAAGTCGACGCGGCAGAAGAATCCGGCAACCAGGAATCGATTCGTCTCCAGTTGGGCGATGAGTGCGCGCCCGATAGGTTCGGGATTCCCGGGCGGTCGGTCGCCTGGACCGAACTGCCCGAGACCGAACGAAATGATGGCATTCCAGGCACCGAATTCGAGCATCTGCGAAGGCTCGCCCTTTCCTTCGACCACGGCCTGAAGGCGGCCTTCGAAGGCGAGCCTCGCGATCACACGGCTCATGGGCCCAACCAGCCGATAGTTCGCGGCGAAGGACGCGAGCGCGTTCTCGTCGATCTTCGATGCCCCGAGGGGGGGGTTCGAATAACCCGTATAGTCGATTCCGAATGGAGAGTAGCCGATCGCTCCCCGTCCCAGGGCCGCAAAGAAATAAGGCGCAAATACTGCGCTGTTTCCGGTCTCCGGGACGAACAGCGCATTGTCCGGTCGGCCGTAGAGCTCCAGCACTTTCAGGTACCGTGCTCTCTCACTCATGTAGATGTCCGGCGCCAGGACGTCGATCGCCGGAGCCGCAGCCTTCCATATGGCAATGACGTTGTCCGTCGGGCCACCGCTTTCGTAGCTAGGAGGGCGCCCAGGGTTGAACGGTTCCCGCAGTGCAGCGTTTGCATAGAGCGGCAAGGGGTAGACGGCCTTGCCCGCGGCCGCGACTTGCCCCACGTATCGGGCAATGGACCAAGCGTGAAAGAACTCTTCGGCGTCGTCGCCGAACACCGCGTGCCAGCTCGCAAGTGGTGTGGCCCCCGCCCGGTGTAGCGCGGCGAGGAGCTCGGAAGGAACCGCAGCTTCGAAGAGCCGCTGCGCCGCGGGGGAGTAGTCGCGCACGGTGCCCCAGGTCCCGGCTTCGTTTTCGACTTGGACCATCAACACCGTCCGCTGTCTGTCCACGCTCTTCAAATGGCGCATCAGCATGGTGAATGCTTGCGTGTCAGCCTCGAGCGTTGCCGGGGCATGAGGCGACGGCGAATCCACGGGGCGTCCGTTGGCGCCGACCATGCGAGGAAACCTCTCCGGCGATAGCTTCATCCACTGCGGCATGTAGTGGCCGCTTCCATTTTTCCACGTGCCGAACCAGAGCAGTACGAGACGGACGCGATGCTCGCGAGCCTGCGCGAGGAGCGTATCGACGACCGAATAATCGAATGTTCCCGCCTCGGGCTCCAACTGTTCCCAATAGACTGGCATCTCGACAGTATTTGCATGCATGGCAGCAATCGCCGGCCAGACATCGGGCAACAAGGCGGGCCACGCGCTTGAGTTGTTCACCTGCGCGCCAAGCATCAGGTAGGGAGCCCCGTCGACAAACAAGGCATAACGCGCGTCTTTTTGGACGATTTGGGGTAGCGGAGCGTCGCTCATCGGTCGGACTGGGTCCCTGCTCGGACTGCACGCCGCGAGCGCCGCCAGGCATACAGTCGCGCACGTGAGAGAACCGGCCTTCGACGGACGTAGCGGATGTAACAGAAGGGGCACGAGGGAGGTTGTACTTCGCCTTTCGGGTCACGAGCACGAGAAGCTCGCACCGACCCATCCAGTAACTCCCCCGGGGCGGGCGGAGTCTCGCCATGGTATGACCCGCGCCATGCCGCCAGCGGTGGGAAGCCCGCCCAATCGAGACGCGGGGAAGACGGCGTTCGACCCTCATACGGTCCTCGCGTTGCGCGCCCGCCAAGAAGAGCAGGTCGATCGACACCAGCGCCTGATCGAACGCGTCACGTATTCACTCGGCCGACCCCCGACGATTTACGTTACGCTCTTGATTGTCGCTGTCTGGATTTCATTCAACGTTTTGGCGCCGAAGCTGTTGCTTCCGGCGGTCGATCCGCCGCCGTTCAGTCGCATGCAAGGCGTGATCGGCCTGACGGCGCTCCTCATGACGACGATGGTGCTCACGACGCAGAATCGCCAAGCGCGGCACGCCGAGCAGCGAGCGCATCTGGACCTCGAGGTCAACATTCTCTCCGAGCAGAAAATCGCGAAGCTGATCGCTCTCATCGAAGAGCTTCGGCGCGACATGCCGAATGTGCACAACCGAAGGGATTCTGTCGCCGAGGAGATGACGCGCGCGCTGGACCCGCAGACTGTCATCTCGGCTCTTGAAGAGACGATGGATGCCTCGCATTCAGCGAACGACGAAGAGCAGGAGCCGGGACCGATGCTCAGGAAGTTTGGCTCCGAATGACGTGATGTGCTGTCCCCGCCCATGGCGGTCGGAGATTTCTCGGCGATTCGCGCTGGTGCGCGCCAATACCTGCGCACACCCTCTTGCCCGACCACCTCGCGCGTGCGAGAAACGACGCTGCACTTGGACCGACGCTTCAACCGTGGCGCTGACCGGGGCGACGAAATGGAATCGGCTAGTTCACTGAAGAAGTACACAGGCGCCACTAGCTCAGCTGGATAGAGCGACGGCCTCCGGAGCCGTAGGTCGCAGGTTCGACTCCTGCGTGGCGCGCTGAAATTCCTCACCATTTTTTGCGGATGATGTGGAATCGGTCCAGGCGCGGATGATTCGACCGCCAAAAGCGCCGGCAATCGCGGCAGGAGGGAAAGGACGTTGCGCACGCGAAAGAGGACTCATCGGCCAGGGCGACGAGGAGACGCGCGACGGGGTCGCGTCCGCCGGCAACTGCGAGCTCGGCCCGGACGCGCTCGAGCCCCCATCGCAGGGCATCTCCTTGCGGCCCTTTCGGCCGCAGTGACATCGACGCCTCCGCGAAGTCATTGGCAAAGGGTGTTCGTGGTCGAGCCGACCGGCGGCTCGTTCGCCGTGAACAGGATCTGCTGCGGGCACGCCCCCGCTGCTTGCCCCGAGTCGTAGCACCACCCGGGCTTCGGCGAGGCGCTACACGTGTTGTCGGTTCCCAAGGTCCCCATCGGGCCGTTCCCCGAAGGGAGCTGATCCATCTGGCAGACCGGAAGCAGGTTCGGATCGGGCAAACCAGTCTTGTCACCGCCCGATTGCAGCCAAGAAGCGTGCTGGGAAGCGCGGAACCGCGAGAGAACGTTCGCGTCATTTCGGTGGCCTGAGACCCGCGAGGGCGGCGCAGACAGTCTCGTCGCCGGCCTTCGGCAGCGTCACCAGGATAAGGCAAGGCACCTCTCCGGTCGTCGCATCGGTATTCAGTCGCTGCGGCAGTCACTTAACACTGAGGGCGCTCTTCAGGCGATTGACGATCGCGTTCGCCGCGGGACGGTACCCGTACAAGGAGTCCGTCATTCCCCCGTGCGGGGACACGTGGATGGGACACAGACTCGAAACGATTCCCTGAACTCCAGCGGAGCTCGTCGCAAGGGCATGGGCAATCGCCATCTCGCGGATCGATGGATACGCTTTTCCTTTGATCTGCGTGGTCGTGTACACACCTCCGTTCTTCTGACAGAGGGGCGTGTTCTGGCTGTTGCTTCCGGCGGCGCAGTCGCACGCACCCTGGAACTGCGGCTGTGTACAGTCTTTGGGCGTGGGCATCCCGGTCCAGGCGTTCACCAGGTCGAAGATGCAGGCGAACTGTAGATCCCTTTTGCTCGTGCTCCACTCGCGGCCGTTGATCGGGTCGCAGTTGTCGTTGGACGTCGGCGGGCACGACGAGCCGCTGCGCGGGTCCTCGGACTCAAGCATGTGTGGGTCGGCGCCCGTGAAATCGTCATGCTGCGGGTCTTTGCCGGTGATCAGTGTCCAGTCGCTTTCTGTCAGGATGCTCTTCTGCGGGCAATCCGCCTGCGCCGTTCCCGCTGGACACTCGGGGTCGACGCCTGCTTGCGCTTGCAGGAGCTGGTGGGGCACTCCCGCGATCGCTGCGTAGTAGACGAGGTCGGGCGTGCGCGGACCGCGCGTCAGGTGGCAGAGGTCGGCGTTCGGGTCCGTCGGCAGATCCTGCGCGAAGAGTGGATTGACGCAGTTGGCGTATTTGTCCTGATCGCCGACGTAGTTGCCATTGCCGTCGACCTCGTGCTGTCGATCGGGAATCGACGCGCTCGTCAACCCGCGGACGTAGCGCGAGATCGGATAGCCGGCGAAGACGCCGAACCGTTGCTTCTGGTTGAGGAAACGCAAGTTGACGCTGTCGTTGCTTGGATCGAGGAAGCCTTGCAGGCCGTTCGGGGGGTCGTTGGGGCACCGCAGGCTGAAGTTCGCCGCGCTCTGGACGGCCTGGAACGCGCACGAGGTGCAGTTGGGATCGTTGGGGCCGCCGGTCTTGCACTCGATCGTTCCTTCGGGCGCCCCGTAGCTGGGTGAGCTCGGGAAGGGGGCGGACTCGAAGAGCCAGCCTTCGCCGGCGATCGCCATCGGGTTGGCCACTTCCTCGTTCTCGTCAGTGACGACGATGACCGTGAGAAGCGAGTCCGGACGCAGGAACGCTTTGCGCTGCTGCAGGATGGTCGAATCGATCCCACTAAGGGTCGCCCGGTTGTTATTGTTGATGACGATCCCGCCTTGCGCGCTAAACGGGTCCGGCTGAACGAGGAACCGATACCAGGCCTCGTTCTGGGCTTCGAACCCGCAGCCATGCTCGTGAACGCCCTGGATCATCGACGTGAAGTCACCGAGGAGCGTGTCCGGCTGCCCCGGCGTACCGACGACCGTTTCCGGGTTGGGCGGCTGCATCGCGCTCGTTGCCTTGTTCGCGGCCACCGGGGGGTACCAGGCGAGGAAGTTGTTGTGCGAAGCCTTCGTGACGGGGATCTCCAAATCACCGCCTCGATTGATCAGCTCGCCCTGGTCGTCGTTGTGGGCGCTCAAGTTCATGCTCGCTTCGTTTTTCGCATCGACGGGGCACTGGTTGCCCCCGCGGCCGCCCAATGACGAAGTCACGATGCCGATGTGCATGTCGTGGACCGGAGGGAACTCCGGCTTGCCGCTCGCACACTGGCCCGTGTTCGGGTCGGAGATTCCGAGCGTCTTGCCCATGGGGTCGACGCAATTCGGTTGAACGAGGCGGTTGATGAGGTCCGGAACCGCCTGGGCGAGGAGCGCTTGCTTGTCGCCCATCGACGCCGAGTTGTCGATCATGAACATGAGATCGACCTTGTCGATGACGTTGTTGCGTATTACGACCCCCGTCGGAGCCGCGTCCGCGCCAACCGTCGCGTCCACTTGCGGAACGCCTGCGTCGTCCGCCGCGGAGATGGCGCCGTCTTGGCCTCCCACGCGTCGGCCTGCATCATCTCGGCCTCGCGCGCCATCGTCGCTCCCGCTGTCGGTCGGTCGTGAATCAAGGTGGCCGCCGCAGGCAAAAAGGGTGGAAGCCAATGCAGCAACGCGGACTGCGAATCGGGACGTGGTCAATGGGTATCTCCAGAGTGAGAGTGGGCTCTTGGCCCCATGAAAAGGATGGCCGCCACGACGGAAAGCCGTCGGCTAGCGAAGAGGGCGATTACGGGACGCATTCCAGATTCACAGTCGGGCCTCGCGCGGCTCTATGCGGTAAAGAGGATCGGCTGCGGGCAGCCTCCGGCCGCCTGCCCCCCAAGTAACACCAACCGGGGGTCGGCTACGCACGACACGTGCCGTCTTGTCCGAGAGTTCCCATCAGGCATCTGCGGGGTGAGTTGGGTCAGCTCGCACAGGGAAGCGTTTGGGGTCCGGCAGGCTGGATGCGACGCCAACCGCCTGCTTCTAGGCCACCTCCTACGCTTGCTGGAAGCGCGAGAGGACGTCCACCTGCGAAACGACGAGGCCGAAGACGCTCTTACACACGCTTTTCACACGTCGTTCGCTGCTTGGCTTTCACATCGGACGATCCGAACACGTTGCCGCCGCCGTCGACGCAGTTGGGCGTCACGAGGCCCGTGATAAAGATCGAGAACTGCCCGGGCGAGCAGCGCCCGCTCGTCGCGTGAGCTGCCCGCCGCGTGCCACTGTGTGCCGTCGATCGCACCGACTGTCATGCGTCGTCGTGCCGAATCCGCGTCCGTCGAGTTTCGCTGGTCTGGAGCCTTGGCGGTATGCGGTTTGCTCGTTGGCAATGCATGCCAAGCCTTCGAGAAGCCGCCTTTCCGTTCCTCGTCCTCTTTGCCGTCGGTTGCTCGAGCGCACCCGACCCCCAAAATGTGCCCGCCGCGCCGGAGGCTGGTGTCACCAATGGCGTATCGAACCAGGTTTCGGTCGCGCTCGCGTCGACGCATCTGGGGGCCGAAGGCTGCACCCACGACGAGTCCGGAGGGCTGAAAGTGATGGCGTGTGCCAGCCTGCCCGACGGGAGCCCTCGTGGAACGGGTCTGTGCGGAGGGCCCTGCGAGTATTCCAGTGTGCAGCTGTCCTTTGCCTCCCGTAGCGGCAGCGCCGCGCACATCCAGATCACGAAGGTCGCTCTCGTCGATGCTGCAACGGGAATGGATCTCCAAGCCCTCACCGCGTACACGCCGCTCGTGTGGAACGGCACGCAGTACACCCCGTGGGACGAGACCATCGCGGCCTCCTCCCAGATCAAGACCAGCTACACTCTTT
>JALYHX010000767.1 GCA_030776305.1 Myxococcota bacterium | reverse complement strand
ACAAGCGGGAGGTAAGCGGGAGGCAAGCCGCCCGCGGGGAGCTTTGGCACGCGCCGCCGACGGGTAGCGCACACACAAACGGGGACGACGAGAAGTGTCGGAGGTTCGTCGGCGCACGGTTATCGATTCCAATTGCGAAGCACTCTAATACTTGACAGCGGCCGCCAATCTGAGATTGTGGCGAAATGCGCGCCTCCGGGCTCGACGTACGCCGGCTCACTGCGCTCGCTGGAGAGAAAATGCGAATCTACAAAATAGGAAGGAGTACCTGATATGACGCGCAGACTTGGGGGTATCGAGGGAAAAGTTTGGGCCGCGCTTGCGTCCCTATCGCTGGCGGTGGCCGGTGGCTTCGCGATGACGGGTTGCGGTGGGGATAGCAGCACCCCAACCGAAGACGCTGGTGATGCCGGTGAAGGCGGGTTCGACAGCCCCGTCGATAGCGCGCCGGACGCCGGAGGAGACGCGGCAAAGGAAGCCGCGCCCGGTCAGTGCGCGACCCCGAGTTTCATGCCCGGCGCAGGCGCCGTCGCACCAGGCACGAGTGTGACCATCACGTCGGCGAACCTGCCAGCAGGCGGGTTCATCTTCTATACGACGGACGGCACCCTTCCGAGTCATGCCAGCCCGGCGCTGACGTCCGGCAGTTCGATTACCATTACGTCCAATGTCACGGTCCACGCGATCGCTTTCGGCGCGACGTGTTCGGACTCCAATGTGGCTACCGCGGCGTATACCCTCATTCTCTCGGTGGACGCGGGCCCCGACACGACGCCCCCGCCCCAGTGCCCGACGCCCAGCTTCGCGCCGAATGGGATGAACCCCATTCCGCCCGGATCGAACGTCACGATTGCGGCCGCGGGCCTGCCGATGGGCGGCTTCATCTACTACACGACCGATGGGACCAACCCGAGCCGCACCAGTCTGGTTTACAGCGGCCCGGTTCAGGTCAACCAAAGCGAGACGATTCGCGCCTTCTCCGCGGCGACGACCTGTACGGACTCGTTGATCGCCGGCGCAAACTTCGTAACGTCGGTGCCCGACGGCGGTCTGCCATTGCCCGCCTTCACGCCGACGGCGACGACCGAAACGAACGACTTCCTGCTCGCTCTCTCGGAAACTACGCCGGGCGCGCTGATTTGCTACACGCTCGATGGCGTCACCACGCCGACATGCAGCACGACGGCCACGGCCGCGACGTGCACCGGAACTTCGCAGGCGTACAACGCTGCGACCCGGGTCTCAATCAGCGGTGCGGTCACCGGTGGCGGTGATGGCGGCGTAGGAAGTGTCACCGTGCAAGCCATCGCGTGCCGCGTCGGCTACACGACGACGTTGGCCGCGAGCCAGACGTACAAACTGCAGGTCGCGGTGCCGACGATGGTCAATCCGGCTCCCGGCGCCCTCATGTTCCAAAACGACTCGGCCACGCACATGACGGCGGTCTGGCCCGCGCCGACCCTGGCGACCAACACGCCCGCCGCATCGTTGCAGTACACGACCGACGGTACATCGATGCCCACCTGCGGCGTCGCGTCCCCCGGTATCAACGTCATGGCCTCCGTGTCGATGCCCATCCAGATCACGGGCAATACGACGTTCAACGCGATCGGCTGCAAGACGGGCTACGCGCCGTCGTCCATGCCGGACACGATGACGTACACGATCCAGCTCAACACGCCCGTCATGCCGTCGAGCACCGCGCCGTTTTACAGCGCCCCGACCATCGCTGTAGACGACACGGCGAACCGCGGCTCGGGCGACTGGATCTGCACGACCACGGACGGCACCACCGCTCCGGTCTGCGGCACTGCGCCGATGGGCTGTCTCACGGGAACGGCGGGCGCCAGCGTTATGGTCACCGCGAACAACACGACCATCAAGGCAATTGCCTGCAAGCCGGGCCTTCTCCCGTCGGCGGTAGCCACCGGCGGCCCATACGTGCTGCAGCTCTCTCCTCCCGGCCTCACGCCGCCCGGATTCGACGCGACGACCGGCTTGCCGATCACGGCGTACCGGATCCCGGTGTCAGGATTTACCACTCCGACCGTTGGCCAAAGCCAGCCGATCACTTCGCCGGCCACCCCGACCGTCGTGGCGGCCGGTTTCTTCTGCGCCATCAAGAACGGGACCCCTGCATGCGGGGTCAACATGTGCACGACGGGCACCCAGCTCGCGGCGGGAGCCATGCTCCCTGCGATGCCGGTCGCCACGGACAACTGGTCCGTCATCGGCTGCCCCGCCGCGACAGCGCCCAGCGCCGCTTTCGGTCCCTCCGCAGTGACCACGGTCACGTACTCGGCGGCGAGCGGAGCTCTCGCGCCGAACATCACGCCGACGACCGCTGGACCGTACATGACCCAGCTCAGCCCGCCCACCGTAGGGGTCACCCCCGTCGGTCCGGCAATCCTGATCGCCAATACCGATCCGACCACCGTCACGATTTGCTACTCGAGGGACGGCACGACGACGCCTGCGTGCAGCGCCGGAACGTGTAGCGCCGGGACTCAGGTTCTCAACGTGGCCGGAGCCGGTGCGGCGAACCTCACCTTTGTCGTGACCAGTGGCGGCACGCTTTACAACAGCGCGACCCCTCCAGTCGTTTCTGTCGCGGGCGGCGGGGGGTCGTGCAC